>JAEUHO010000024.1 GCA_016795345.1 Planctomycetia bacterium
CCCCGCACCGGCTTCCGCTGCGTGCGCGAGGTCCCGATCCGCTGAACGGGTACGCGAGGCCCGCTGGCCGTCCGAGGCGACGCCTCGTTCGGCTCGGAGGAGCTCGGGCCTGGCAGAGTGGGCGCCCGGCTCCCGCACTCCGCACCCGCCCTGCGTGACGGCGGCCCGAGGGGGCGGGTATCGTTGCACCCGTGCAGCCCGACTCCGCCACCCTCCTACGCCGCGTCCGCGAGCTCGTGGAGCGCCATCGAGTCACGTGCCTCTGGTACCTTCGTCCGGACTACCAGCCCGCGACGACGGCCGAGGCGCTCCGCGTCCTCGACGCGATCGCGACCAACGGGAGCCTGCAGTCCTTCCAGGACGCCGAGGAGGTCCGACGGTGGCTCTTACGGAGTTCCAACTCGCCGTCTGCCGTCTGATCGCGCGCCGTCGCGTGGCCGACGGAGAGTCGTATGTTGCCGGCGGCGCCGCGCTCAACGCCCTCGCCGCGGCACCGCGGGTGTCGCGTGACATCGATCTGTTCCACGACACCGCGGAGGCGGTCGAGTCGAGCTTCGAGGGCGACCGTGCGCTGCTCGTCGGGGCCGGATACGCGGTGGAGACGACCCGCGACCGACGGACGTTCGTCGAGGCCGTCGTCGCGCGGGGGTCCGAGCGTGTCGTCCTCCAGTGGACGTCGGACAGCGCCTATCGGTTCTTCCCGCTCACCGAGCACCCGGACTTCGGGCTCGCGCTGCACCCGTTCGACCTCGCCACGAACAAGGTCCTGGCCCTCGTCGGACGGCTCGAGCCGCGGGACTGGGTGGACGTCATCACCTGCCACGAGCGCATCCAGCCGTTGGGGTACCTGGCGTGGGCCGCCTGCGGCAAGGACCCTGGCTTCAGCCCGTCCGGGATCCTCGCCCACGCGGGGCGATCCTCCCGGTACACGGACGTCGAACTGGCGTCCCTCGAGTTCGAAGGAGCCCCGCCGACCGCCGCCGATCTCTCCCGCCGCTGGCATACGATGCTCGACGAGGCGCGCGAGCTCGTGCGCCTGCTTCCCGCCGAGCACGCGGGGCGCTGCGTGCTGACGTCCGACCTCACGCTCTTCCGCGGGGACGGGGCCGCCCTCGAGCAGGCGCTGCGGGGCGGCGCGATCCGCTTCCACGCCGGCTCGATTCGCGGCGCCTGGCCGCAGATTCGGCCCGGGTAGCGGGACGAGGTCGGACCCCACGCCCCCAACGATCCTCCGACCACCGGCCGACCGCATCTTGGTCTACTGCAAGCTGACTCGGCTAGGCTCTGTCTGAAATCTGCTCCGTCGCGAGCCCGCGTGGTCCGAGGCGAGGGCAGGCGGCGGAGGCGAAAGGGCCCGGAGACGGGTTCTGGACCCGATGAGGAGCCCTTTCGCCGAGCATGCCTCCCCGCAGCCCGGCGCCGCGCGGGCGCAGCAGGAGCGCTTTTCAGACAGAGCCAAGATCGGAAGCGCCGCCCCCCGGTCGGAAGAGACCAAGTCGCCTAGGCTCGCTCCAATTCGTCAATGAGCCCCTGCGCCCGATCGACAACCTCACGGCCTACATGTTCCTGAAGTTGCTTCCCGGAAGCCAGGAACGCTCGAACCACTCCTGCGAGCGAGTCGCGACTTCTCGTGGCTCGCTCGATCGCCGCGCAAAGTCGCGGGACTGCCGTGCGAGCGGACGCGATGAACTCGGCATTCTCTCGGTGCTGAGACGCCACTGCCAGATTGGGATCCTGCAGCAGCGTGATCGCGACGACGCTAGACGGGTGATCCCACTCTTCGACGTCAAGCGACCCTTCCCCCTCGGTGCTTGTCACGTAGTATGCAGCCATGAAGGACGGGTCATCGACTCTTCGGATGTGCCATGGTCCCGGTGTCGCGGAGTTCGTCAGCATGCGGAGGTTCTCGACCCACGTCGGAGAGGGCTCAGAGCTGTTCATGTCCGACAAGGTCCCACAAGACTCGGAACGGGACAACTTCACGACGAATGTCGGCGGCCACTGGGGCTGTGCCTGGCGAGGGAAGCACCGCGAAGTCCGCAGGGTCCCACTTGCGTACACCCGTGGCAACGACGCGCGACCTCCCTCCTGCAGCTCCGACGCGCCGCCGGCCCGAGCTGCTCGCTGCAACTGACCCGCAATGAGGGATGTTCCGGGCTGGCGCTGCGGCCCTGTGCCCCGAGGTCGGCGACGTCGGCCCGTTCGGCGTCCGTGGGCTGTACGGCAACGCGCGCGAGCTGGTCGTGCGCCTCGGCACCGCGGACGCGAACGTGACGTTCCTCTCGAAGGGCGCCGGCGCGGGCGACCCGCCGTCCGAGG
>JAEUHO010000081.1 GCA_016795345.1 Planctomycetia bacterium
CGACGGGCCCCGCGGCGCAGGGCCCCGCCGGGCAGGCCGCCGCGCCCGACGCCGACAAACCCGCCGACGTCGCCGCGTACCGCGCGTGGTTGAAGCGGCAGGACTGGCTCTGCCGCGCGCTCGCGGCGCGCGAGCTGCGGCTGCGCAGCGACGACGGCGTGATCGCGGCGCTGGCGACGACGCTCGCGACGGAGGCGGACGCGCGGGTCGTCGGCGTGGTGCTCGCGGCCCTCAACGGCCGCGGCCGCGACGACCTGCTCGTGGAGGGCGGCGTCCCGCTCGCCGACCGCCTCGTGGAGCTGCTGTCGCACCGGCACCCGGTCGTGCGCGAGCGCGCGCTCGCGGGCCTGCTGCCGCTGCCGCCGGTGCGCCTGCCGGCGGACGCCGCGCGCCTGAAGGACTGGTGGGCGCGCGGGCGCGACGGCCTCGCGGTCGAGGCGACGCTCGCGACCGAGCGGCGCGCCGCGCTGCGCCGGGCCGCGCGCGGCGGGCTCGCCGAGGAGTCGAAGACGGTCGCGCCGCTCGCCATGCGGCGGTACGCCGACCTCGAGCGGATCGAGCGCGAGGGCCTCGAGGTGGTGGTCTGCCTCGACCAGACGGGCTCGATGGGCGCCGTGATCGAGGCCGCGAAGGCGAGCATCGTGCGGCTGGTGCGGCGCATGAAGGACCTCGCGCCGCGGTTCCGCGTGGGGCTCGTGACGTACGACGACGAGGCGTTCGTGCGGCTGCCGCTCACGGCCGACGAGGCCGCGCTCGAGCGCGAGTTCCGGCGCGTCCACGCGGCGGGCGGCGGCGACTACGAGGAGGGCGTCGACAAGGCGCTCGCGCTGGCGTTCGAGCAGCGCAAGGTCGCGTGGTCGCGCAAGGCGCTGCGGGTGATCGTGCTCGTCGGCGACGCGCCGCCGCACGACGACGACGCCGGGCCGATGATGCGCGGGATCCTCGCGAAACGCGACGACCCCGCCTTCGAGGCGCCGGTCCGCATCGACACGATCACGACGGTGCCGGGCGCCCGCGCCCCCGACGAGCTCGTCCCGTACTTCGGCGACATCGCGCGCGCCGGTCGCGGGGCCGCGCTCGTGCTCGGCTCGACGCGCGACCTCGCGGCGGAGCTCCTGCTCGCGTCGTTCGGGCCGGCGTGGCGCGAGCCCCTCCGCGCGCTGCTCGAGGAGCTCGAGGCCTTCGACGCGGCGGCCGCCGGGCGCTGACGTCGCGCGCGGGCGCCGCGGGCGCGCGGACGGGGCGCCGACGGGCGGTCGCGGCCGGAATTCCGCCGCGCCCCCCCGCGCCACAGGGGATTCTGCCGCCCCCGTGCGTCCCCGCCCCCGCCCCGCCCGCCTCGCCACCGCCGCGCTCGTCGCCTGCGGCGCGCTCCAGCTCGCGTGCTCGAAGGACCGCGCGCGCCGCGGGGGCGGCGACCCGGCCGCGGAGGTCACGGCGCGCTGCTCGTTCGACGAGGCGTTCCCCGCCGACGGCCCGGCGTGGCGCGGCGCGGGCGCCCGGCTCGAGCGCCGCGGGCCGGCCTCGCACCCGCGCACGCGCCTCGTCGTGGACGCGCGCGACGCGAGCGGCGCGGTCACCGAGTACCTCGTCGACACGGGCACCTCGTGCGCGTTCCTGTCCACGCGCGCGCCCGCCGCCGCGGCGGCCGCGCCCGCCGGCGAACGCCTCCGCCTGATGGCCAACGAGGGCGCCACCGCGTTCGACGGCCGCGACGCGGTGCTGCCGCGCGTCGACCTCGGCGGCCTCGTCGCGGACGGCGTGCCCGTGTTCCTCGTCGAGCGCGAGCACTCGCTGCACCGGCCCGCCAACGTGCTCGGGATGGCGTGGATGGCGGGCCTCGTGCTCGACCACGACGCGGCGTCCGACGCCTGGACGCTGCGGCGGCCCGCGCGCGACGAGGGACGCGGCGCGGGCACGCGAGGCCCGGGCGTCGCCATGGCCGGGCCCGGGTTCCCGGTCGTGACGGTGCTCGACGACGCCGGCCGGCGCGTCCACGCGCTCGTGGACACGGGGGCGCCCATGAGCCTGTACGGCCGCGCGGCCTCGCCCGGCCGGTACCGCCTCGTCGGCGACGACGGCCGCGTGCTGCTCGCGATCACGGCGCGCGAGCCCGCGCCGTGGGTGGACCTCGCGCCGCGGGGCCTGTCGATCGCGGTGTGGATCGGCCTCGACGACCTCGCCCGCGCGTCGTTCACGCTCGACTTCGCCGCCGGACGGTGGACGTTCCGCCCCGTCGCCGCCCCGCCCCCGCCGCGTTGAGCCCGCCCGGGGCCGTCGGTTCGGCCTCAACGGGGCGCCCCGACGCGACCTCGCTACGATCGCCGGGAACCCGCGTCGAGACCCCGCCCGTGGCCATGACGACCCCCGCCTCCCCGCTCGTGTCCTACCTGCCGGCCGCCAAGCGCGCGCGGCCCGGCGACGACCCGATCTTCGCGCTCAACGCGGAGGCGAACGCGCGGAAGGCCAAGGGCGAGGCCGTCGTGAACGCGACCCTCGGGAGCCTCCTCGACGACACCGGCGCCCTGGCGGTCCTCCCGACGGCGACCCGCGCGATCCGCGAGGTCGGCCCGGCGGACTGGGCCGGCTACGCCCCGATCGCGGGCACGCCCGGCTTCCTGAAGGCCGTGACGGACGACGTCTTCGGCCCCCGCAAGGACCTCGCGGCGCAGTCGGTCGCCGCGGCGTCGCCCGGCGGCACCGGCGCCCTGCGCCACGCGATCAACACGTTCCTCGAGGCCGGCCAGGCCCTGCTGACGACGTCGTTCTACTGGAACCCGTACGCGACGATCGCCGACGAGCACGACCGCCGCGTGGACACGTTCGCGATGTTCGACGCCTCGGGCGCCCTCGACGTGGACGCGCTCGACGCCGCGCTCGCCCGCCACCTCGCGACCCAGGGCCGCGCGCTCCTGATCCTCAACGACCCGTGCCAGAACCCGACGGGCTACTCCATGAGCGCCGCCGACTGGCGCGGCGCCGCCGACGCCATCGGGCGGGCCGCCGCCAAGGGCCCCGTGGCCGTGGTGATCGACTCGGCGTACGCCGCCTACGGCCCCGAGAAGGGCGTGCTCGGGCCGATCACGGCGCTCGAGGCCGTCGCGGACCGCGCCCTCGTCCTCGTGGCGTGGAGCGCGAGCAAGACGTTCACCCACTACGGCCTCCGCGTCGGCGCCCTCCTCGCGCTGGTCCCGGACGCGGCGGAGCGGGCGCGCATCGGCGCGGCGCTGACGTACGCGTGCCGCGGGACGTGGAGCAACTGCAACCGCGGCGGCATGGCCGCGGTCACGCGCCTGCTCGTCGAGAAGCCGCTCCGCGAGGCGGTGGACGCCGAGCGCGCGATCCTCGTCCGGCTCCTGAACGAGCGCGTGGACGCGTTCAACGCGGCGGCGGCCCACCACCGCCTCCGCCACCCGCGCTACGACGGCGGCTTCTTCGTCACCGTGTTCACCGACGACGCCGACGCGGCCGCGCTCCGCATGAAGGCCGACGGGGTCTTCGTCGTGCCCATCGAGGGCGCGCTGCGGCTGGGGCTCTGCTCGACGGCGAAGGCCGACGTGGTCCGCCTCGTCGAGAGCACCGCCCGCGCCGTCCGGTAGCCGACCGTCGGCGCCTCGGCCCGCGGCGGGCCTCCGCCGGTCCGCGACCGCCGTCGAGCGGCGGGCGGGCGCCCGGACACGGGACGCGGTCCCCGCGGGGGGCCCGTGCGACAATGGCGCCCGCCATGCGATCGACGTCCCGTCCCCGTGCGCCCCGCGTGTCGCGGCGCTGGCTGCTCGTCGCGTTCGCCCTCGTCGCCGCCCTGCGCGTGCCGGTCGCCTCCGGGCGCGGCACGAAGGACGCGCCGGGCCCGCCGCCGGAGTGGACCGAGGAGGACGGTCGCGTCGTCGTGAAGGTCGCGGTCCCGCGCCCGCTGAAGGCCTACGTGATCACGCCGACCGAGGCGCCGGCCGAGGGCACGAAGGCCGAGCTGCTCGTGTCGCTGCACGGCCACGGCGGCACCGCGACCGGGTTGCTCCAGTACGGCGCCGGGATCATGGGCCCGCGGAACGGCTACGTGCTCGCCTGCGAGGGCAGCGGGACGATCCCGACCGACCGCGGCGAGGGCCACACGTGGAGCGCCGCCGACACCGCGGGGATCCTCGCGTGCGTCGACGCGACGATCGCCAAGTACCCGGTGGACCCGAAGCGCGTCGTGCTGCTCGGGCACAGCGCCGGCGGCACCATGAGCCTCGAGACGTACCGCGCGCGCCCGTCGGCGTTCGCGGGCGTCGTCACCTCCGCGGCCCCCATGACGCCCGGCGCCGGGCAGAAGGGCGCCCGCGTCGCGGTGATGCTCGGGACCAAGGACGGCAACTTCGCGGGCGCGCCCGCCGCGATCGCCGCCGCCGAGAAGACGATCGTCGGCCGCGTCCTCCTGATCACGGACCTGCCCCACGAGCTGCCGCGGGTCGCGTACGCGCAGGAGTGCGTCGCTTGGGTCCTCGACAGCAAGTCGGGCAGCGACGTGCTCCACGTCCCCCTCGAGGAGGGCGGCGACGTGCGGCCGCCGCCGGACTCCCCCGCGGCGAAGGCGAAGGGGAAGGGCTACCGCCACGTGCTCGTCCCGTACGCGGGCGCCCGCGGCGCGCCCGCGGACGCGCTCCCGCCCAAGGAGGCGAAGGCGAAGGCCGCGGAGCTCGCGGCCCGGTGGAAGAAGGCGCCCGCGGGCACCGACCTCGGCGACGACGTCGCCGCCGCGTCGTCCGACCCGTTGTCGAAGGACACGCGCGGCGTCGTCTCCGGCCTCGTGCTCGCCCGGTACGGCGGCGGCCTCGCCCTTGCGCTCGGCAAGCTCAAGGGCGGCGACGTCACGGGCCCCGTCGAGAGCGACGCCGGCTGGCACGTCGTCGCCCGCGATCGGGCCGACTGACGGTGGGAGCCGCCTGACCGTGGACCCGATGGCCTTCCTCCGCGGCACGCTGATGCCGGCCGACGACGACGAGGTCACCGCGCGGGCCTCCCTCGAGGGCGGCCAGGGCGGCTTCATCGACCGCTGGCTGCCCCGCCGGGCCCTCCCCTTCGTCGCGGCGTCCATCGCGCTCCCGCTGTTCGTCTGGGTCGTGGCCATGCTCCTGGCCGCCGACCGCGCCAAGTTCCTGCGGAGCCGCGACTGGCTCGCGCAGCCGCTCTACTTCACGGTCCACCTGGTCGTCCTGCGGCAGTTCGTCTCCACGTACACGCAGCACTTCGCCGCCGGCGTGGGCCACCTCGTGCCCGCCGCCGCCGCGGAGAGCCGCCCCGTCATCCGCCACATGCTCGGCCTCCGGGGCTTCCTCGTCGCGCTCGCCGTGGCCGTGCCGTTCGTCTACATGGACATCGTGCACATGTCGGGGAAGGACTTCCTCGGCGGCACGGACTCCCAGGGCAGCGTCGACGCGCCGGCGGCCTCCGACCGCCTCCTCCTGCTGCTGTGGACCCTCGAGTGGGTCATCAACGCCTACACCTGGGTCCTCCTCGGCGGCTTCGCCTCGCTCACCATCCGCACGCTCGAGCGCCACGACTTCGCGCACCCGCTCGAACGGGTGCTGCACGAACGCCACTACCGCCCGTTCCTGCTCATGAGCGCCCAGGGCGCCACGATCATGGTGGGCTACACGGTCGCCACCGCGGCCTACGTCTTCCTCGCGAAGGGCCAGCTCCAGGACTGGATGCGCCTGTGGATCACCGCGGGCCTCCTCCTGCTGTCCTTCGTGCCCCCGTGGATGCGCCTCAAGGCCCGCATGGCGCGCCGCGTCCGCGACGAGACGCACCGCCTCGCCGAGGCCGTCCTCACGACGCGCCGCCGCGTCGCGGAGGTGGACGACGGCACGCCCCGCGTGACGAACGAGGAGCTCGGCGCCCGCGTCGACGTCGTCCTCGCGATGCTCGAGATGGACCACCTCGAGCGGCTCTACCGCGACCTCGGCCGCAGCGAGGGCCAGGCGATCCTCCTCCGCCTGCTCGCGCCGCTCTCGACGGTCGTGATGAAGCTCCTGCGCCCGGGCTGACCGACCCGCGGGACCGCGAGGCCCGCTCGCCCGCGCCGCGAGGCCCGGGTCAGAGGTCGTCGGGGTCGGTGCGCAGCAGGTCGATCGGCGCGTCCGTGAGCCCGAAGTCGGCCGGCGTGAGCGGCGGGCCCACGCGGGCGCTCGGGCGGTCGCCCCCCGCGGGCGACGCGGGCCGCGCGTCGAACCAGTCGTGGACCCGCACGACGCGCGCGCCGAGCTGGCTCGCGCGCCCGCGCAGCTCGCGGTCGTCCGTGACCACGGTCAGCGGCCCGTCCGCGTCGCGCCCGTCGTGCTGCCGGACGAGCCGCACGATCTCCTCGTCGGCGGACCCGCGCGCGTACGACCACGTCACGGCCCCTTCGCGCCCGTGGGTCCCGGCCAGCGTGCGCCCGGCCTCGGCGGTGTCGAACACGAGGTGCACCCGCGCGTCCGTGAGCCCCGTGGCGCGCAGGGCCGACTGGGCGCGCAGCACCACCGACCGCCGCACCGCGTCCGCGTTGCGCGGCGGGTCCGACGAGAGCCGGAAGAGCGCGTTGTGCGCGTCCACGAGGAAGGTGCGGCCCATGGGCCCATCCTCCCCGACGGCGCGGGGCCGGCCCTACTTCGCCTTCGCGGGCGGCGCCGCCGGGGGCGCGGCGGGCGGCGCGACCGGCGGCGCGGTCGCGGCCGAGGGCGCGGCGGCGGGCGCCGGCGGCGGCTTCGGCGCCGCGACGGGCTTGGGCACCGGCGTCTTCATCGGCGGCAGCGCCGACGGCGGGAGCGGCGGCGGCGCGGGCGGCACGTCCTCGCTGCCGACGGGGACGTACACGAGCGTCCCGGGCTGCAGGCGCTTCGGGTCGAGCGCCGGGTTGGCCTCGAGCAGGTCCTGCAGGCGCTTCGTCGAGCCGTACGCGCGCTGCGCGATCTCGCTCAGCGTCTCGTTGGCGTTCAGCCGCACGTAGTGGCCCGGCGTCGGCACGGCCTTGATCTGCACGATGCCCGCCGGGCCCACGCGCCCCGTGCCCTTCGACGGGGGCGGCGGGACGGTGGCGCGCGCGGGCTCCCGGCCGCCGTCGCGGACGGGCGGCATCGATCCCGCCGGCAGCGTGGTGAGCGCGGGCGCGTCCGCCGCGCCGCCGGCCCCGCCACGGAGCCACCACCCGGCCGCGCCGCCGACCACGAACGTCGCCGCGAGCACCCCGACCGCCGTCCCACGACTCATCGCGACCCACATGGAGCACCTCGGACCGGGCCGCACGGGCCCCTTTCCCCTCCATCGGTCGCCCGCGGCGCCGCCTTGCGCGCCCCCGCCGGCGAGTCGCCCCCCCGCCGGCCGGCGGGCCTCGCGTCACCTCACCCAGCGACCGAGGCCCGCGCCGAGCAACCCCGCCACGAGCCCGCCGACCACGGTCGCCGCGACGTACCCGGCCGCGAGCCACGCGCGGCCCCCCGCGTACAGGACGAACACGCCGTGGTTGAACGCCGAGTAGGTCGTGAAGCCGCCGAGGAAGCCGGTCACGGCGAGCGCCACGACCTCCGGCGCCGGCGACCGCAGGGCCCAGCACGCGCCCAAGAAGCCCGCCGCGAGGCAGCCGAGCAGGTTGACGGCGAGGATCGGCCACGGGAACACGCCGCCCCCGCGGCTGCCGAGCCACTCCGCGAGCAGGAACCGGGCGCCGCTGCCGACGGCCCCGCCCAGGCAGACCCACGCGAGCCGCGCCATCGAGTAGCCTCCGGGGCCCACCGTACGCCGGGCCCCCATGAACCTCCACGTCCACGTCGCACGCCCCGCCGCCGCCGCCCACGCGGCCCTCCTCGAGGCGTGCCGCGCGCGCGGCCTCGTCGTCGCCGGGAGCCACGCGACGCCGCGGGGCCCCTCGGGCCGCGGCGGGTTCGTCGTCGAGCTGGCCGACCCGCTCCCCGACATCCCGGCGGACGGGGCGCCGTCGGCCGCGACGCGCAACGTCTACCCGATCAGCGTCTTCGACACCGACCCGGGCCACTGTCGCGTGGCGACCCTGCTCCCGGCGCCGTTCGTGGACCTGCTCGGGCACCCCGAGGCGGCGGCCGCCGCCGCGTCGTTCGAGGTCACGCTGCGGGCGGTGCTCGACGACGTCGTGCGCGGCGTCGAGCGCCCGGGCCCGCGCTGACGCGGCGGTCGCCCGGGGGGGTACGCGAGGCCCGGCGGCCGACGAACCCGCCGGCCGGCGGGCCTTGCGTCCCGGGTGGGGTGGGGCCACGATTCCCCCATGCGTAGCCTCCGGTCGTTCGGGCCCGCCCTGGCGCGGGCGGCGCTGTTCGTCGGCCTGGTCGGGTGCGGGGGCGGCGGCGGGGGCGGCGGCGGCGACCCGGCGCCGGCCGTGACCGAGGTGGACGTCGGGCTGGTCGCCTCGACGACGACGACCACGACGACCGTGACGTTGGCGAGCCCGTTCGAGGTCCCGGCGACGGTCACGTTGCTCGACCAGACGGGGCCCGTGGCGCCGGCGCCCGGCGAGGTGCCGGTCGCGATCAACCCGGGGTCCATCCTGCCGCTCGACCTGGTCGTCGATCCCGCGGGGCTGCCGGGCCCGATCGACGGCGCCGTCACGCTGCTCGTGTCGCCGACGAGCGGGGGCGCGACGCCGCGGGCGTTCGTCTATCACGTCGTCGGGACGGCGGAGGCCGTGACGACGTCGGTGTCGGTGCCGAGCCTCGCGTTCGGCGAGGTGCCCGTCGGCACCACCAAGACGAAGACGGTCACGGTGACGAACCTCTCGACGCGGAGCGCCAGCTCGGTCACCGGCGCGACGGTCACGGGCGGCGCGTTCGCGTCGCTCGCGAGCCCGCCGGTGGCCCTGCCGCCCGGCGGGTCGGCCGTGATCTCGGTGCGGTGCGCGCCGACGGCGCCGGGCTCGCCGGCCGGGCAGCTGACGCTCGCGGTGGCGGGCGCCGCGCAGCACGTGCTCGCGCTGACCGCGACGAGCGGCGGGCCCGAGGTCACGGACTTCGGCAACCAGACGTTCGACGCGTCCGGGCTCGGCCCCGTGGTGCAGGTGACGGTCCCGTCGGACGCGATCTCGTTGTTCGTCGAGGCGCGGTGCGACGCGGGGACCGTCGTCGGGCTCGGGCGCCTCGAGACGCCGGCGGGCGTCGAGTACGAGAACGAGGCCACGACCGGCTCGTACGTGCAGTGGCCCGACGAGGTGACGTTCGCGGCGCAGGTCCCCAACACCGACCAGCCGGCGCTGGCGCTGTCGCCGGGCACGTGGAAGGTGCGCCTGCGCCGGTTCTCCGGCACCGACGCGAACGCCACGCTGAAGGTCACCGTCGAGCGGCGGCCCGCGGGCACGGGGACGGTCGGGACGCTCGACCTCAACATCTTCTTCGCGCCCGCGTTGACGCCGGACGCCGCGAGCGCGCCGAACAACGGCGACCTCCAGGACATCCTGTCGCGCGTGGACGACCTCTACGCGCAGCAGGGCATCGCGCTCGGGCAGGTGGACTACTACGACCTCGCCGACGCGACGTACGACGACGTGACGCAGGCGGAGTTCCCCGAGCTCCTGAAGCTGTCGTCCGGGGCGGCGAAGCCCCGGATGAACTACTTCTTCGTGCGCACGGCCATCGGCGGCGGCGTCCTCGGGATCGCCGCGAAGATCGGCGGCGGCACCGACCGCGGCACGCCGCACTCCGGCGTCATGGGGCTGTGGATCGAGGCGCCGTCGGCGAGCCAGCGCGACCTCGTGGCGCGCGTGATGGCCCACGAGATGGGGCACTTCCTCGGCCTCTACCACACGACCGAGTCCAACGGGTCGGTGGACTTCATCGACGACACGACGGCGTGCCCCGCGAGCGGCTGCGTGAACGCGAACGAGAAGTACCTGATGCACTGGCAGGCGATCAACGGCGCGACCGTGCTGACGAACGGGCAGGGCCTCGTCCTCCGCGGCCACCCGCTGGTGTCGGCGGCGGTGCCGCCGGGCCTCGCGGTCCGCGTGGCCCGGTACGACCCCGTGACCGCGTCGATCGCCGTGTCGAACGCGTGGTGCGGCACCTGCGCCCCGCCCGCGAAGTCGGCCCCGCGCTGACCGCGCGCCGCGGGCGCCCGGACGGCCCGGGATCGCCCGGGTCGGGCCGTGCGGAGGGTGCGCGCGGCTGGTAGCGTGCCCCGACCATGACGGACGCCCCCCTGCCGGCCGCCCCCCGCCCCTCGAAATCGCGATACCGGGAGGCCCCGAAGAAGAAGGGCGTGCCGGTCGTGCTCTGGATCGTGATCGGCGCGTTCGTCGCGGTCGGGGCGATCTGGTTCCTGTTCTTCGGCTCGGTGCCGGACCCGAAGCACCGCTTCCCGATCGACTGGCCGCAGGCGCGCGCCGGCGGCGAGCCGCTCGGGATCGCGCACGCGGTGAAGGCCGGCGACACGTTCGAGTCGCGCGCGTCGGTCCGCACGGGCGTCGTGATGGGCGCCGACTTCGACCCGATGTCGGGCATGACCCTCATCGCGTCCGTGTCGTGGCGCCAGACCGTGGCGCCCATCGACGGCGGCCGCCTGCGCTCGTCCTACGTGGTGAAGCTCGACGGGTGCGACGGCACCCTGCCCCCCGCCATCGCGTTCGTGAAGGCGGGGCTGATGTTCGGGCCGCCGCTCACGTTCGAGCTCGACCGCGAGGCCTCGGGCAAGCCCGTCGGGGGCACGGGCCGGCTGCTGCCGGGCTTCGAGAAGAAGCGCCCGTCGCTCGACTACTGCCTCTCGGGCCTGTCGGACGTGACGTCGTCGTACCTGCCCGCGCGCGAGGTGCGGCGCGGCGAGGTGTGGGACCTCCACGACGCCGCGTCGCTCGGCGACCTCGTCGAGATGATGCGGTTCCTCGCGACCGTGAACCCGTCCCCGGCCGGGTTCCCGAAGGGCTCGCTCGAGGGCCGCGTCGGCGAGGCCACGGACGAGACGAAGGACGGCGAGCCGTGCGTCCGCCTGAAGCTGGCGATGCAGGCGTTGTGCGAAGGCGATGTCGTCGCGCCCGCGCGGCCCGGCTACATCTCGTCGGTCGCGAAGGTCGAGGGGCACGCGTGGGTCTCCGCCCGCACGGGCATCCTGTGGGCGCTCGAGACCGTGGCCGAGGGCCGCGCGTCGTACCGCAAGAGCACGGCGACGGAGGAGCGTCGCGTGCGCCAGTTCGTGACCATCAAGACCACGCGCGTGGACCCCGAGCCGGCCTCCGACGGCAAGTAGCCCGCCGTCGCGCGCCCGGGACCGCGAGGCCCGGCGGCCGCCGCGCCCGCGGCGTCAGGACGGCGGCAGCGCCCCCACCGCGACGAGGAACGCGAGGAGCGCGGGCATCCGCGTGCGGTGGTGGTGGTGCGCGCGCAGCCCGACGCCGCGCGCCGCCGCGACGTGACGCTCCTGGTCGTCGACGAACGCGCAGGCCGAGGGCGGCAGCCCGAGCCGCGACGCCGCGAGCCGGAAGATCGCCGGGTCGGGCTTCGCGAGGCCGACGTCGCCCGAGCACACGACGTCGTCGAAGCGCGCGGCGACGCCGAGCTCCTCGAGCCGGCGCCGCGCGCCGCTGCCCGCGTTCGACAGGAGGCCGAGCCGGACGCGGCCGCGCAGCCGGTCGAGCACGGCGTCCATCTCCGGCTCGACGGGGAGGTCCTGGCGCCGCTGGGCCTCCCACGCGTCCAGCGCGGCCTCGGCCCGGTCCGCGGGCAGCACGCGCGCGAGGTGCCGCACCACCGCGGCGCGGTACCCGGCGGCGTCGAGCCGTCCCGTCCGGGACGCGGCGTACTCGGGGATGTCGTGGAACGCGCTCCACAACCATCCGGCGGGGAGCCCGACCGTGGCGGCGAACGCATCGAAGTCGGCGGCATCCTCCCGCCGCAGCACGCCGCCGTAGTCGAAGATGACCGCCGACACGGGCGTCTCCGGTCCGTTCGTGGATCGTGCCTCGTCGGTCATCGCGGGCTCCTCTTGGGCCCCATTCTCCCCCACCCCGCGCCCGCGACACCGAAACGAAGGGCTACGACCCCGTTGTCTCGGTGTCAGCGCGGCGCCGCGTAGTCCACGTCGAGGACGACGTCGTGGACGCCGTCGACCTCCACCTCGACGTCCCGGACCGACACGCGCCCGTCGGGGGACATCGGGTCCACCGTCCGATCGATCGACACGAACCAACGCCCGGCGGCGAGATGGCGGAACTCGCCGACGCCGTCCGTGTCGGTCTCCGTCGGAAGGACCGGCTCCCGTGGCCCGAACTGCGCGGTGGCCATCCCCTCGAGCTTCTCCGGGGCCCCCTTCCCGGCCTTCGCGCCCGCCGCGCGGACGATGATCCGCGAGCCGGTCGACAGCCGCCGCTCCCCGAGCTCGACCCGCTCCTCGGCCACGACGACGCGGCCGGCGTGGAGCACCGCGAATCCGCGCCGGCCGAACGCGTCCGTCATCACCCACACGTCCACCGTCCCGAACGGGAGCCCGGCGGCCGCGACGGTGCCCGGGCGGCCGGTGACGAGTTCGGCCCTGCGCTGGATCGGCCACGCGTCCGACGCCGGCGCGGTCCGTGTCGCCACCACGTAGACCGACCCGAGCGCGTCGTCGGGGAGCGGCTTCCCTTCCGGGTCGAGCAGGGTCGTCACGAGGGTCGCGCCGGGCCCGAGTTTCAGGACGACGTCGTCCCTGGGCCCGACGACGGTGACCTCGCCGCCCTCGCGCGCCGGCTGCAGCTGTCGGTGGTGGACGTACAGGCGGACGGGCTTGCCCTTGGGGACGCGCGCCGCGAACCCCGGGGGCGCATAGGGCAGGCCGTCCCAACCGCGGTACGGGATGCCGAACGCGGCGCGCGTGTCGATGCCCTCGCCCTCGATCACGAGCCCGACGTCGTCCGCGCCCACGCCGTCCGGGAGCTCGATCCGTCCCTTCACGGTCGAGAGCCCGGTGCGGTCGAGCACGACCTCGATGCGCGCGGCCCCGGTCGGGACGTCGAAGGGCGCCGACAGGAGGCCGGTCGTCACGTCGTGCAGCCGGTACCGGCCGGGGTCGAGCCGGAGGCGGGTCCGCCCCACGAGATGCGGCCAGGCCCCGTGATCGGCCAACCACGGCGACTCGGTGTGCCACCCGCACCATCGTTCGACGAACACGTCGCCGTCGTCGTCCGGGTCGCTGCGGACCTCGGCCACGATCTCCGGCGTGCCGGCGAGCGCGACGTCGACCGTCCCGACGCCGCCCGGCTCGGGCCACGGCGCGCGGACGGTCGTCGAGCGGACGAGGTCGCCGCCCACGGTGAGCACCGGGTCGCCGAGCAGGTCCGGGGAGGAGCGCAGACGGAGCCGAAGCGTCGCCGCCGCGCGATCGACGACGGCCTCGAGGACGACGGCGTGCTCGACCTGCCACCACAGTCGCTCGGGGATCGCCGACCTCCCGTCGATCGCCACCCGCGCGACCAGTTCGCGCTGCGGGCCGACGACCAATCCCCGCGTCCGGTCCGCCCCGGACAGGTCGGCGGTCGCCATCCGCACGCCGTGGGGCCGGTCCGTCGTCGGGAACGCGTAGACGTCGAACGCCATCGCCGGGAGCCCGTGGAAGGTGACGCGGCCGTCGGCGTCCGTCGGCACGGGCGCGTCCCAGGGACCCTCGACGTACGGCTTCGCCGCCAACGAGACGCGGACACCCGCGAGTCCCGTGACCCCGGCCTCCACGACGCGGACCTCGACGGTCCGGGGACGCCGGAACGAGATCGGCTTGCCGCCGCGGAGCGCCGCGCTGCTCCCGTCCGGCGCGAACACGAACCCCTCGGCCACGTCCTTCGCGGCGAGGGGTACGACGAGCGCGCCGTCCCGGACCCACCCCTCGACGGCGGCAATCGCCCGCTTCGAAGGACGGACCGCGACCTTCGTGCCGGAGGCCGGACGCGGGACTTCGCCGTCCTCGACGGGGATCCGCGTCGGGCCCGGGAGCACGACGGTCACCACGGCGTCGTCCGGCTTGCACTCCACGGACGCCGGGGCATGGCCGGGTGCGCGCGCGATCAGTCGCACGCGGTTCCACGCCGGATCCGGCACGCCCGACAGGCGCGTGGTCCCGTCGGCCGACGTCGGGGCCGCGATCGGCCCGAGCCGCGCGTCGAACGAGTGGACGACGTCCTCGATCGCGAACCCGAGCCGGTGGCCCACGACGGCGCCCGCGACCGGCCTCGGAGGCGTGGCGTCGTCCACGACCCGGACCTCGACGGATCGCGTCGGCCTCACGTCCACCCGCAGGCGGGCCGCGCGGTCGCCCACGGCCACCTTGCGATTCACGCGACCGACGGCCCCGTCCGGCGCGACCGCCCAGACGAGGACGTACCCGTGCGTCAACGCCGGGAACGTCGCGCGTCCGTCCGCGCCGGTCACGTGGGACCCCACGAAGACCGGCCCGCCGCGGTACATGCCCCCCGCCCACCGCCACAGCAGGACGCGCGCGCCAGGGACGGGGCGCCCGTCGCGGCGGACTTCCACGTCCACGGGTTGCGCGGGATCGAGCATCAGGTTGCCGACCTCGCGCGTTCGCTCCCCGATGGCGACGGCATAGGACTCGATCGCGCCGCCCCCCGTTCCGCGCGTCGCGTGGACGACGCCGCGCAGCCCCGCGTCCGCCGGTCCGCGCACCTCGAGGCGGAAGCGGCCGTCCGGGCCCGTCGCGACGTTCGCAGGGGCGGATCGGTCGCCGCCCGGCTCGTCCGGGACCCAGGCGACGCGCGCGTCCGGGACCGCGACGTGCCACACGTCCACGACACGTCCCGTGACGACGCAGCGCGGGGCCTCCGCCGCGGGTGCCGCCGGTGCAGCGGGTGCGGCGGGCGCAGCGGGTGCGGCGGGCGCAGCGGGTGCGTCCGCGGCACGGACCTCGTCGGCCACCGGGCCCCACGCTCCCGGGAGTGCGACCGCGATCCCCATCAGCCATCGACGCACGTTGCGCACCCCTACAGCGTAGCGACCCTGCCGCCGGCGCGCACGCCGTCCGCGACGGCAAGACCCGACCGGCCTGTCGCTACGGCCGCCGGCCTACCCAATGGGCTGTCTGGGCTCCCTGGGCTCTCTGGGCTCTCTGGGCGCTTCCGTCGCGGTCGTCCAGGGCCGGGGCATCGTTCCCGCGGGCGTGGGCCACCGGGGCGGCGCGGGGTCGGCCGCCGGTCTGGGCTTGGGTCCTTGCGGCCATGGTGTGTTGCGGCAAAATGTCGGCATGAACCGTGCCCGTGCCGACAAATCGCCGCATCCTCGAGGCCCCCGCCAAGCCAGCGCCCGCCTCCGCGACGCCGGCGTCGGCGCCTTCTTCCGTCCGCGGCAGCTCAGGAAGGCGGGGCTCTCCTCGGGCCAACTTCCCGCCCTCCTCCGAGCTGGGCTGGTCGAGCGAGTCCAGCGGGGCCTGTATCGCATCGCGAGCTCCGAACCGACGGAGGACTACTCGCTGGCCATGACCTGCGCGCGCGTCCCGCGCAGCATCGTCTGCCTGCTGAGCGCGCTCCGGGTGCATGGGATCGGAACGCAGACGCCCGCGGAAGTCTGGCTCGCGATCCCGCACAAGGCACGTGCACCCCGCTTCATAGACCTCCGGGTCCGGATCGTGCGGTTCAGCGGTCCGGCTTGGTCACGGGGCGTGGTGTCGACGACGTTCGAGGGTGTCCCGGCACACATCACGAGCCCGGCGCGGACGGTCGTGGACTGCTTCCGCTTCGAGGGCCTCGTCGGACCCGAGGTGGCGATGGAGGCGCTGGCGGACGCCCTGCACCAGCGCAAGACGACGGTGGCGGAGCTCGGACGCATCGAGCGGGCGTTCCCGACGCGCCGGCTCCGCGCGGCGCTCGACGTGCGCTCGATATGAGCCCCGACCTGGCGACCTCGATCAAGGCTCGCCTCCTGGCGCAGGCGAAGCGACAGCAGGAGGAATTCGAGCGGACACTGACCCGGTACGCGGCCGAACGTCTGCTCTACCGCCTTGGAGCCTCGCGGCTGCAGGATCGCTGCATCCTCAAGGGCGCCAGCCTGCTCGCGGTGTGGCTGACGGACCCGCACCGCGCCACGCGGGACGTTGACCTGCTCGCCACGGGCCCCGCCACGGAGGCTGCCGTGCGCGGCATGGTCGAGGAAATCTGTGCCACCGCGTGTCCGGAGGACGCCGTCCGCTTCGACCTCTCCGGCCTCGTCCTGTCGGCGATCCGCGCCGAACAGGAGTACCCGGGCGTGCGCGCGCGTTTTCACGCGTTCCTGGGTACCGCCCGCATCGCCGTCCAACTCGACGTCGGCTTCGGAGACGCCCTTGCCGTCGACCCCGTCGTCATCGACGTGCCTCCCATGCTCGAGGCTCTACCAAGGCCACGCCTGAGGGCCTACCCTCCCGAAGCCAGCATCGCCGAGAAGTTCGAAGCCATGGTGAACCTGGGCCTGCGCAACAGTCGCATGAAGGACTTCCACGACGTCTGGGCGCTTCCGCGCGCGCTGCCCTTCGACGGGCCGGTGCTCCAGCAGTCGATTGCCGCCTGCTTCGCGCGGCGCGGCACGCCGCTGCAGAGCGTGGCCCCCGAGCCGCTGACCCCCGCATTCTATGCGCAGCCCGAGCTCGTGAGTCGCTGGCGCTCCTATCTCGCGGCCAGCCGGCCCATCGGCGTTCCGCCGAGTTCCTTCTCGGTGCTCGGCGAGGAGATCATCCGCTTCCTCGGCCCTGTGCAACGCGCGCTCACGACCTCCGCGGGCTTCGTGGCGAAGTGGGCGCCCGGCGGACCCTGGCTGGCGTAGCGGTGAGCCCCGAACACGGCCTCCTGCGGGTGGCGCGCGGCCACGCCCCCTGCCCCGGACCGCAGGAGGGAGAGGTTCCCCGCCCGGACGTAGGTTGGAGGCTCGGTGGGACATGCGGACCGACGACGGGTGCTGGCGATGCCGAGGTGTAGTTGTCGCTGAGCACCCCGCGAGTCGTCGGTCCAGCGAGAGGTCGGAAGCCTGCATGTTGTCGTCGGACGGGGTGGCGCCGTACGGGGCCAGCCGACGCGGATCCCGCGACACCGCCGTCGAGGCCTGGGGCACGCCGGACGGCCTGCGTACACTCCCTGCATGGGACGCCTGTTGGCGACGGCCCGGAACCGCGGGAATTCGACGATCAGGCGCGGGTGTGGCGTTCGATCCCGAGTCCTAGCCCGAGGCGCATGATCTCTTCGCCGAGAGTGGTGGGGCCGTCGGGCGACCGTTGGTCGGCGCGTG
>JAEUHO010000104.1 GCA_016795345.1 Planctomycetia bacterium
GCTACCGGTGGAGCTCGGGCATCGAGAAGCCCTCGCCGAGGTAGGTGCGGCGGACGACCTCGTCGGCCACCAGCTCGGCGGGCGCGCCGTGACGGAGGATGCGGCCCTCGGCGATGATGTAGGAGCGGTCCGTGACCGAGAGCGTCTCGCGGACGTTGTGGTCGGTCAGCAGGATCGACATGCCGCGCTCGTCGCGGAGACGGCGCAGGATGCCCTGGATGTCCTGCACGGCGATGGGGTCGACGCCGGCGAACGGCTCGTCGAGGAGCAGCAGCGACGGCTCGAGCACGAGCGCGCGCGTGATCTCGAGGCGGCGCCGCTCGCCGCCCGAGAGCGTGTCGGCGCGGGAGGTGCGGCGCGGGCGGAGGCTCAGCTCGTCGAGGAGCACCTCGAGCCGGGCCGCGCGGTCGGCGCGCGAGAGGGCCAGCGTCTCGAGGATGGCGAGGATGTTCCCCTCGACCGTCATCTTGCGGAAGATGCTCGGCTCCTGGGGCAGGTAGGCGATGCCGAGGCGCGCGCGGCGGTAGATCGCCATGTGCGTGACGTCCTCGTCGCGGAAGCGGACCGCGCCCTCGTCGGGCCGGACCATGCCGAGGACCATGTGGAACGAGGTGGTCTTGCCCGCGCCGTTGGGGCCGAGGAGGCCCACGATCTCGCCGGGCTCGACGCGGAACGAGACGTCGTCGACGACGCGGCGGCCGCGGTAGCTCTTCGCCAGGCTGCGGGCCTCGAGGAGCGACATCAGCGCACGCACCGGACGCGGGGGAGGATCTCCTCGAGCGGCCAGAAGACGAGGCCGAACCACGCGCGGCCGATGATGCGGTCGCGTTTGACGAACGGGAGGCGGACCGTCTCGGTGCCCGTCTCGACCTCCTCGTCGCGGAACCAGCGGCGGCGGATGCCCTCGACGTCGAAGACCTCGCGGCGGACGCGGTCGCCGACCGTGGTGTCGCGGGGCTGGTAGCCGATGTCGTCGTCGGGGCGGGGGTCCCAGACGATGTGGCGGCCGTCCTTGAGGCGCACGCCGGTCGCCTGCCACTTGCGGCTGTCGCTCGACGAGCGCGTGTTGTCGCCCAGCATGTAGTGGTCGTCGGGGCCGAGGCGCATGAAGTCGCCGCGGCGCGGCCAGGCCGAGCCGTCGTGCTGGTAGTTCGTGTAGTAGAGGTCGTGGTCGACGCGGACGCGGTCGACGGTGGTCGCGGCGCCGCGGACGCCGATGGTGAGCTGCTGCGGCGCCGCGCCGGACGCGAGGCCCTCGAGCCGGATCGTCTCCTCGAGCGAGAGCTCGTCGGGGATCACCGCGACCTCGTCGCCGTCGACCCACGCGCGCAGGTCGCCGTCGACGCTCTCGAGGGCGAGCTCGAGCGGCGCGCCGGGGACGAGGCGGGCCGAGAGCGCGCGGCGCGCGCCGTTCGTCGCGGCGGCCGAGGGCGCGCGGCCCTCGGTCGCGACGCGCAGGGTGTGGCGGCGGCCGTCGCCGGGCGCCCACGCGAGCTCGACCTCGGCGGGCCCGGTGGCCGTCACGCGGCACGAGAGGCGCACGTCGGGGCACGGGAACGAGCTGGTCGTGTCGGTGCCCGGGTCGAGGAAACCCGCGCGGTCGTTGTCGCGGATCGTGTACCCGTACACGCGGCGCGCGAGGCCGTCGATCCGGCCCGCGTCGGGGCCGTCGCCGCGGTAGACGAGGGTGCCGTGCCGCTCCACCTCGAGCGGCCCGGGCCCGGGGTCGAGCGCGCGCCAGAAGACGTCGGGCGCGCTCTCCGCGGGCCGTCCGGCGGGCGGGTAGACCGGCAGATAGAGCTGCTCGCGGACGTTGGCGGGCTTGCGGGCGGGGTGGAACGTGGGCTCGCCCTCGACGCGCGCGTCGCCGACCCAGATGTCGCCCCGTTCGATGCGCGCCGCCTCGTTGGGCAGCACGACGAGCCGCTTGATGAACGCCTTCGGCCAGTAGAGCGGGTAGTGGAAGACGACGATGTCCCACCGCGCCGGGTCGGAGAAGAGGTAGGCGTCCTTCTGGACGAGGATGCGGTCGCCCGGCGTGTTGGGCCGCGTGCGGCTGTTGTCGCCGAACAGCGTCGGCTCCATGGAGCCCGTCGGGATCTTGAACACCTCCACGACCAGGTGGCGGAGGAGCAGCGCCAGGATCAGCGCGAACGCGATCGCCTCGAGGTTGTCGCGCACGACGCCGAGGGGCGACACGCCGGTGGGCGGCGGCGGCGGCACGGACGGCCGCGGCGGGGCGGGCCTCGCGTCGGCGGGCCCGGGGCCGCCGCCCGGCGCGGGCGCGGGCTCCGGAGCGTCGGGCGCGGGACGCGGCTCGGCGTCCGACGCGTCCGGTCCGCCCGGGAGCCCGACGCTCATTCGTCCTCCGAGTCGTCGTCGTCGCTCGAGAGCACCGACAGGAACGCCTCCTGCGGGATCTCGACGCTGCCGACCTGCTTCATCCGCTTCTTGCCGCGCTTCTGCTTCTCGAGCAGCTTGCGCTTGCGCGTGATGTCGCCGCCGTAGCACTTCGCGAGGACGTCCTTGCGCATGGGCGCGATGGTCTCGCGCGCCACGATCTTGCCGCCGATGGCGGCCTGCAGCGGGACGGAGAACAGGTGTCGCGGGATGGCCTTGCGCAGGCGCCGCAGCAGGCGGCGGCCGCGCGTCTCGGCCTCGTCGCGGTGGCACACCATGGAGAGGGCGTCGACCTCGGCGGCGTTGACGAGGATGCGCATGCGCACCAGGTCGGCGGCCTCGTACCCGGTGACCTCGTAGTCGAGCGTGCCGTAGCCGCGCGTCGCCGACTTCATCATGTCGAAGAAGTCGAAGACGATCTCGCCGAGCGGCATGTCGTAGACGAGCATCACGCGCTCGGGCGAGAGGTAGTCGGTGCGCACGTACCGGCCGCGCTTGTCCTGGCAGATGGTCATCATCGTGCCGATGAACTCGCTCGGCAGGATCATGTTGCAGCGCGCGATCGGCTCGCGGAACTCCTTGATGAAGTTGCTCTCCGGGATGTCGGAGGGCTTCTCCACGCGGATCAGCGTGTCGTCGGTCTTGAGGACCTCGTACGTGACGTTCGGGGCCGTCTGGACGAGGTCGAGGTCGCTGTCGCGCTCGAGGCGCTCCTGGACGACCTCCATGTGGAGGAGGCCGAGGAAGCCGCACCGGAAGCCGAAGCCGAGGGCCTCGGACGTCTCGGGGAGGTACGTGAACGAGGCGTCGTTGAGCGCGAGGGTGTCGAGCGCCTTGCGGAGGTTCTCGTAGTCCTTGGGGAACGTCGGGTAGAGCCCGCAGTACACCATCGGCTTGGGCTCGCGGTAGCCCGGCAGGGGCTCGACGCCCTCGGCCCGCAGCGACTCGACGACGGTGTCGCCGATGCGCACGTCGCCGAGCGCCTTGATGTTGGCGACGACGTAGCCGCTCTCGCCCGCGGACAGCAGCTTGCCCGGCTCGTGGTCGGGCCGCAGGACGCCCACCTCGAGGACCTCGTACTCGGCCTTGGCGCCGAGCAGGCGGATCTTCGTCTTGGGGCGGATGACGCCGTCCACGAGGCGGACGTAGATGATGACGCCGCGGTAGGTGTCGTAGACCGCGTCGAAGAGGAGCGCGCGGAGCGGCGCGTCGGGGTCGCCCTCGGGCGGGCGGACGCGGTCGATGACGGCGTCGATGACCTCGCGCACGCCCTGGCCGGTCTTGCCGGAGGCCCAGAGCGCGGTCGTGGGATCGATGCCGAGCACGCCGTGCATCTCGCCGAGCGCGCGCTCGGTGTTCGCGGTGGCGACGTCCACCTTGTTGAGCACCGGCACGATGTCGAGGCCGGCCGCGACCGCGAGATAGGCGTTCGCGACGGTCTGCGCCTCGACGCCCTGCGTCGCGTCGACGAGGAGGATGGCCCCCTCGCACGCGGCCAGCGACCGGCTCACCTCGTAGGTGAAGTCGACGTGGCCGGGGGTGTCGATCAGGTTGAGGACGTACTCCTTGCCGTCCTTCGGGTACTTGAGGCAGACCGCGCGGGCCTTGATGGTGATGCCGCGCTCGCGCTCGAGCTCCATGTCGTCGAGCATCTGGTCGGCGTGGTCGCCCTTGCGCACGAGGCCCGTGATCTCGAGGATCCGGTCCGCGAGCGTGGACTTGCCGTGGTCGATGTGCGCGACGATGGAGAAGTTGCGCAGGTGCTGGATGGGGCCGCGGGTCATCGGGGCGGGATTGTACGGGCGGAGACCGGGGGGCCGATGTGCGGTCAGGGCCGTCGGCCGGGGACGAGGGCGGCGGCGAGCGCGCGGAACGCCTGCCCCCGGTGGCTGATGGCGTCCTTCTCCTCCGGCGGGAGCTCGGCGAAGCGGACCCCGGGGGCGGGGTACCGGGCCGACACCAGGTGGAAGACCGGGTCGTAGCCGAAGCCGTTCCCGCCGCGCGGCGGGCCGCGCACCACGCCCTCGACGCGGGCCTCGGCGCGGGCGACGACGCCGCCGTCGGGCGCGACGACCACGGCGTGGCAGACGAACGCCGCGGCCGGGTCCACGAGGCCGCGCCGCGCGACCTCCGCGAGCAGCTTGGCGGTGTTCGCCTCGTCCGTGGCGCCGTCGCCGGCGTAGCGGGCCGAGTGGACGCCCGGCGCGCCGCCGAGCGCCGCGACGGCGAGGCCCGAGTCGTCGGCCGCGGCGGGGCGGCCGGTCGCGCGCGCCGCCGAGACGGCCTTCTTGTAGGCGTTCGCCTCGAACGTGTCGCCGTCCTCGACGACGGGCGGGAGCGAGGGCGGGACCTCGACCTCGATCCCGTACGGGGCCAGGATCGCGGCGATCTCCCGCGCCTTGTGGCGGTTGGTGGTCGCGAGCAGCAGCCGCACGGCGCGTCAGCCCGCGAGCTCGGCCTTCGCGCGCGCGAGGATCGTCTCGATCCCCTTGCTCGCGAGCGAGAGCATGGCGGCCAGCTCGTCGCCCTCGAACGGGCGGCTCTCGCCCGTGCCCTGCACCTCGATGAACTTGCCCGACGCCGTCATGACGACGTTCATGTCCACCGCGGCGTCCTTGTCCTCGGAGTAGTCGAGGTCGAGCAGCGCCTTGCCGGCGGCGATGCCGACGGAGACGGCGCCGACGGGCTCCTTGAGCGGCCAGCGGGCCAGCGGCCGGCTGAACTTGTGCTTCTTCAGCGCGTCCACCACCGCGAGGTACGCGCCGTTGATCGAGGCGGTGCGCGTGCCGCCGTCGGCCTGCAGGACGTCGCAGTCGACCCAGATGGTGCGTTCGCCGAGGGCCTGCGGGTCGAGGACGCTGCGCAGGGCGCGGCCGACGAGGCGCTGGATCTCGTACGTGCGGCCGTCCACGCGGTTCGTGGACGACGCGCGGGCCTTGCGGTCCGGGGTGGAGCCCGGGAGCATCGAGTACTCCGCGGTGAGCCAGCCCTGGCCGCGGCCCTGCATCCACGGCGGCACGCGCTCCTCGATGCTCGCCGTGACGAACACGCGGGTGCGCCCGGACTCGTACAGGACCGAGCCCGGCGTCGCGTCGCAGAACCCGCGGGTGATCTTCACCGGGCGGAGTTGGTCCGGGGCGCGACCGTCGGCTCGGGGCATCGGCGTTCCTCCAGCGGGGGGGCGCGGATGCTACTCCGCACCCGCCCGCGGACCGCCGACCGGTCGAGCGCGGGGCCCGGGACGGTCCTCTGCCCCCCGGGTCAAGACCGGGCGCCCGTCCGGCCGAAAGGGGCCCACCGCCGCTCGGACAGGGATGCCGAAGCACGGACGAGACCCCGCCCATGCGACCGCACGCCCTGGAACCCACGCAGGTCCACGTCGAGATCGACGGCCACGCCCACCCGGCGGAGGCCCTGGAGTTGACCGGTCACCGGGCCGCCATCCGCAGCCCGCACGCCTTCACGTTGGCGTCGGCCGTCCGGCTCGTCCTCGACTGGTCCGACGGGGCCTCGACCGCCCTGCCGGCGGTGGTTCGCGCGGTCAGCTGCTCCGGGCGCGAGCATCTCGCCCACGTCGAGGTGACGGGCGTCGAGGGCGCCTGGGAGCCCTTCCTGGCGTTCGTCGGGCCGTCGCTGGTCCTGGCCTGACCGACCCCTCGGGTCCGCCGCCCGCCGACACCGAGACAACGGGGTCGGAGCCCCTTGTCTCGGCGTCGACAGCGAGACAACGGGGTCGGAGCCCCTTGTCTCGCTGTCGCGCTCCACGACCGGGAGTGCCGGGGGGCGGGGCGATGAAGTCGCAGGCCCCGGTGCCAGGAACGGCGACCGGGCCTCGCGTACCGGGGGGGGTGACTGCCTCGCGGAGCGGCGACCCGGGGGTGCCAAGGGCACTCGACCCGGGGGGGGGCTAGCGGCGGACCGGGTGGTCCGCCTGCGGCGCGTGCTCGTCCGCGCGCTCGTCGATCTCGCCGCGCTGGAGGGCCACCAGGTAGGCGTCCATCTCGCGCGTGTTGGCGAACACGTCCTCCGGCGGGACGGCGTCCATCACGTCGAGGACGCGGCGGATGCGGGCCGGCACGTTCACGAACAGGCACTGCCCGCCGGTCTTCTCCTGCGTCCGGCGCACGTTGAGGAAGGCGCCGAGGCCGGGGCTCGTCATCAGCTCGAGCTTCCCGAGGTCGAAGACGATCGCGCGCAGCCCGTGGCCCAGGAACGGGGCCACGCGCTGCCGGAGCAAGGGCACGGTGTCGTGGTCCAGGTGGCCCTCGACATGGAGCACGACCGCCACCCCGGACGCCGGCCGCGAGACCGTGATCGCGAGGAAGTGGTCGGGCTCGAAGGGGATGTCGAGGTCGGCGGGCGTGTTCATCGTCGGCTCCTGCGGCTAGTGGGACAGCGGGGGCGGGACGGTGAGCGGGAACGCCACGTCGAGGGACGGGCCGGCGGCGCGCCGGGTCAGCTCGAGCGTGAGGCTCGAGAGGTCCGGCGCGGGCTCGGCGGCCGCGCCCGCGAAGGCCTCGGTCGCGCTCGGCGCGCTGGGCGCCGAACGGTAGTTGCCCGACGACGCGACGGGTTCGATCCCGTAGTCGTCGGCGAACGCGTTCTTCACGGCGGCCACACCACTCGAGGTGGTAGCGGACGCGGTGAAGAGGGATGAATGCACCATGAAGACGTGCGCAGCGGCGGAGACCGCAAAGGTCATCGCGACACTCCGGGCTGTGCGGTAAAGCCGTCGGGCTTTCGAACGAGAAATGCGCATATCCCCCCCAGGGGACATCCGCATCCCAGTGGCACCGGTGGGTGCCGTCTCACCGCCGTCCTCTACGGCAGCCCGGCGCCGGCACTTGAGCCCTTTCCACGGAATCTCGAGCGGAGGACGGAAGCGCTGATTTCGCGTGAAATTCGCGAGAAAACGCATGAAGAGCGCGTGTCGATCATGAGGGACCCGTGAACACGGGACAAGGCCACGCGAGGGGGACCGCGAGGCCCGGGCCGGTGTGAACGCCGCGTGCCGAGTTGTGAAGGCATCGTCGCGGGATGAAGCGCGGATGAATGAGAGAGACATGATCGTTGCACGGCTCCGGAGAAGACGTGGGGCTACGCTCCCTCCGTGGGGACTCTCCTTCGCCGCACCGTCGTGTTGCTCGCGCTCCTGGGCCCATGGTCTGCCCTCGCGCGCGCGGCGGACACGCGCGGCACGGACGAGCTCGAGACGACCGCGATCAAGGTGCTGAAGGCCGTCGAGGCGAAGGACGACGTGCCCGTGGGGCACGTGGCGCGCGGCCTCGACCCGGACCCGTGGCTCGTCGCGGACGTGCTCGTGATGGGCGGGCACCGGACCGCCGCGCTCGCGCTCGCCGAGGCCATGCCCGCGCCGTACGGCGACGGGCTGCGGCGCTGGCTCGAGGACGGCCGCCCCGCGGCGCCCGCGGTGTTCACCGCGTTCCAGGAGGTGCGGCTCGCGATGTGCGTGAAGGCGTACGCGAAGGCCGAGGCCCGCGCGCGCGCGGCCGAGCCGTCGCTCGGCGACGACCCCACGTCGCTCGCGCTGCGCTACGAACGCGCGCGGGCGCTCGCCGGGTTGACGCGCCACGACGCCGCGGCGCGCGCCGCCGCCGACGTCGCCGCCGTCGCGGAGGGCTTCGGCTGGTGGCGGCAGGCCGCCCTCGGCCGGCACTTCGAGGCCCTCGAGACGTTGCTCGTCTCGCCGGTCCGGTCGGCGCAGAGCTGGCGCGACCTCGAGCGCGTCGCGCGCGCGAGCCGCGACGAGGGGCTGCGGGCGACCGCCCTCGAGGGGCTGGCGACCGCGCGCGAACGCTCGCGCGACGTGCTCGGCGCGGTGGACGCGATCGAGGCCGCGGTGGAGCTGCGCGCGCAGGTGGGCGAGCCCGGGCCGTGGGCCCGCGCCGAGGCGAAGCGCGGCGCCCTCCTGCTGGCCTCGGGACGCAAGGCCGAGGCGCGGACGGCCCTCGAGGCGGCCGTCCGCCGCGCGGAGGCCGCCGACGACGGCGCGACGCTCGTCACCGCGCTCGCGGGCCTCGGGATGCTCCACCTCGTCGAGAGCAACGCCGGTGCGGCGGTCCCGCTGCTCGTGCGCGCCGCCGACGCGGCGCGGCGGCTCGACGCCAACGAGCAGGCGGCCCGCGTGCTCGTGAACCTCGCGACCGCGCGGCGCGTGCTCGGCGAGACGTCGGCGGCGCTCAAGGACATGCAGGTGGCGGAGGAGCTGTTCGCGCGCGTGGGCGACCAGCAGGGGCGGGTGCGGGCCCTCGTCACCACCGCGTTGCTGAAGGCCGACATCGGCGACGTCGCGGGTGCGCTGCGCGCGGGCAACCAGGCCCTCGCGCTCGCGCAGGCCTCCGGCGACACCGAGGGCGAGATGCTCACGTGCCGCCAGCTCGCGTGCAACCTCGTCGCGGCGGGGGACGAGGAGGCGTCCGAAGACCTGCTCGCGCGCTGCCGCGTGCTGCCCGGCGCCCCCGACGACGGCGGGCTCGCGACCGAGCGGCGCCTCGGGTCGGTGCGGACGGCGGCCGACGCGCGGGCGGCCCTGAACGACCTCGCGCCGCTGCTGGCGTCGGCGCGCGGCCGCAAGGACCGCCACTCCGTCGCCCGCTACCTGCTCCACTCGGCGGCGCTCCTCTTCGTGTCGGGGCAGCTCGCGGCGGCCGAGGCCGCGTACACCGAGGCCGAGGCGGCCGCGACGGCGTTGGGCGACCAGCGGCTCGTCGCGGCCTCGCAGGCGGGCATCGCGAGCGTGTTCCTGGCGGACAAGCGGTACGACGCCGCGCTCGCGTGGGCGCGCGGCGCCGCCAGCCACGTCGAGCGGATGGTGCGCGGGCTCGCCGACGAGGAGGGCGCCTTCGCGCGGGCCGTCTGGCGCGACGTGTACGTCATCGGCGCGACCGCCGCGGCCGCCCTCGACAAGCTCGACCGCGAGTACTGGTTCAACGAGGCGGGGCGCGCGGGCGCCCTCCTCGAGGCGCTCGACGCCCGCGAGGTGTCGCGCGGCCTCGCGGTGCCGCAGGCGCTCGTCGATCGCGCCGACGCGGCCCGGGCGGCGCACGCGCTCGCGGCGGCCACCGTCGGCCGGTTGCTCGCCGCGAACGCCGACCGCAAGCTCGTGGCCGACGCGGAGCGCGCGCGGGAGGAGGCCGCGGCCCGGCTGCGCGACGCGGACGACGCCATCGACCGCCGGAAGAAGGAGGCGCAGGCCTTCTTCCCGCAGCCCGCGGACCTCGCGACCGTGCAGTCCCACCTCGAGCCGGGCGAGGTCCTGGTGACGTACCGCATGTCCGCGGGGCTCGCGAGCGCGATCGTCGTGACGGGCAAGGACGCGCGCCGCGTGAAGCTCGGCACCGTCGAGGAGGTCCGCGCCGCCGTCGCGTTCGACCCCGCGTACGACGGCCGCGACGCCGCCGCGGCGATCACCCGCGCGCGGCGCGCCGTGATCGAGCCGCTGGGGCTGTCCCCGCACGCGCGCCGGTTGGTCATCGTGCCCGACGGGGAGCTCGCGTACGTCCCCTTCGGCGCGCTCCTGCCGGACGTCGACGTCGCCCTCGCGCCGTCGGCGACCCTCTACGCGCGGCTGCGCCCGCGCGCGGCCATGACGGGCCGCGACGTGCTGGCGCTCGGCGACCCGATCTACGGGCAGCCGTCGGTCGGCGGCCTCCCCGGCCCGCGGATGGCCGCGCTGCCGGGGACCGGCGTCGAGGCCGAGACCTTCGGCGACGTCCGGCTCCTGCGCGAGCGGGCGACGGCCGAGGGGCTGTTCGCCGCGCTCGCCCGCGCCCGCCGTTGGCGCGCCGTGCACCTCGGCTGCCACGGGATGATCGACCGCGCGCACCCCTCGATGTCGGCCCTGTACGTGACGGCCACGCCGACGCACGACGGCCGCATCCGCGCCGCCGACCTCCTCCGCGCGACGATCGACGCGGACGTCGTCGTGTTGTCGGCCTGCGACACCGCGCGCGGCCCGGTCGTGCGGGCCGAGGGCGTGATGGGCCTCGCGCGCGCGGCGATGCACGCGGGCGCGACGCGCGTGATCGCGTCGTTGTGGAAGGTGGACGACGCCGCGACGCAGCGGCTGATGACCGAGTTCCACGCGCGCCTGAAGGACGGCGTCGTGCCGGCGCGGGCCCTGCGCGAGGCGCAGGCCGTCGTCCGCGCCGAGCCGCGCTGGGCCCACCCGTCGTTCTGGGCGGCGTGGGTCCTGTGGGGGCTCCCGCAGTAGCGCGCCGACCCGCCTCGGTCCGGTCGGGTGGTGGACGACGCCGTCCCGGTCGATCCACGGGCGCCGCGTCGGGCGTCGGACGACACCCGGCCGCCGGCGACGGCGGGCTCCGTGCGGGACCGGGGCGCGGCCCGACGGGCGTGGGATGATCCTCGGCTCCCCTCCCCGTAGCCTCCCTGCCGCTCCCGGCGATCCCCTCGCTGCGGTGGGCCCGCGCGCCGGCCAGCCCCTCCACGGGTGACGCACCCGCCTCCGGGGCTTCCCGGCCGCGCCGGCCCGCCCCGCGTCGGTCCCGCCGGGCTCGCGGCCGGCGCGACGGGGGAGGCCCTCGATCCCCTTCGGAGCGCCCGACGTGCCGGCTCGTTCGATCCCGTTCACCAAGATGCAGGGCTGCGGCAACGACTACGTCTACGTGGACGGCTTCCACCACCACGTGGACGACCCGGTGGCGCTCGCGAAGGCCGTGTCCGACCGCCGCTTCGGCGTCGGCAGCGACGGGCTCATCCTGATCCTGCCGAGCGACAAGGCCGACGTCCGCATGCGCATGTGGAACAGCGACGGCAGCGAGTCGGAGATGTGCGGCAACGGGATCCGCTGCGTCGCGAAGTACGCGTACGAGCGGGGCCTCGCGGCGCGCAAGCCCCGGCTGACGGCGGAGACCGGCGCCGGCGTCCTCGGGCTCGACCTCTCGGTCAAGGACGGCGTGGTGGAGGCCGTGACCGTGGACATGGGCGCGCCGCGGCTCGACCGCGCCGACGTGCCCATGCTCGGCGCGCCCGGCCGCGTCGTCGACGAGGAGCTCCGCGCGGGCGACCGGACCTTCCGCGTCACGTGCCTCTCCATGGGCAACCCGCACTGCGTGACCTGGGTCGACGACGTGGCGGCGTTCCCCGTCGAGCGGTACGGCCCGCTGCTCGAGACGCACGCGGTCTTCCCGCGCCGGGCCAACATCGAGTTCGTGCAGGTGGTCGGGCGCGGCGAGGTCGTCCAGCGCACGTGGGAGCGCGGCGCCGGCGAGACGTGGGCCTGCGGCACGGGCGCGTCGGCCGTCGGCGTCGCGGGCGTGCTCACGGGCCGCACGGACCGCGAGGTCACCGTCCACCTCCGCGGCGGCGACCTGCGCATCCGCTGGGCGCCCGAGGGCCACGTCTTCAAGACGGGCCCGGCGGTCGTCGTGTTCGACGGCGAGTGGCCGACGGGGCGCTGATGGCCGCGGCGATCGCCACCGTCTGCGAGGCCTGCGGCAGCCGTCGGCTCGTCCGGCGCGCGGTCGAGGGCGTCGAGCTCCTCGTCTGCGAGCTGTGCGACGCCCTCCACGGCGACGACGCGGCGATCGAGCTGGTCGAGCTGCGCCAGGAGGCGCGCGAGCGGGGCTACGACCCCGACGTGTACGCGCTCGTCCGCGCGCTCGAGCGCGTCCCCACCTTCAAGGTGGCCGGCGCCGCGGCGGGCGACGAGGTCCGCCACGAGTACCCGTTCGTGTTCCTGCGCCTCGAGCCCGGCGGGCTCGTGCACATGGAGCGGCTGCTGACGAGCCTCGAGATGGCGAACCGCGCGACGAAGCGCCGCTGGGTGGTCGAGACGACGCTCCAGCGCGGGCTGCTCTTCGTGCTGCGGCCGCGCTTCTGGAAGCGCGTCGGCGAGATCACCTCCGAGGACATCCGCGAGGCGCGACTCGACCTCGACGTCCTCGCGCGGACGCTGGCCCGCGACACCGCGCTCCCGTGGTGGGGTCTGCCCCTCTGAGAGCGGATTCCGATGGTGCCCGTCGCGAGCCCGGCGAGCAGGCCCGTCGCAGCGAGAGGATCGCCGGGCGCAGCAGGGAGGCCCTTGGAATCGGCTCCAACGCGGCGCGTCGCGGGCCTCGCGGTCCCCCGCACGGTCTGCGACCCGCCCGCCGACGACCCGCCCGCCGACGACCCGCCGATGGACGACCGGCGTCCATGGGCGGACGCGACCCGCGGGTACGCGAGGCCCGCCGGCCGGCGCGGTCACGCGCCGCGGTCGGGTTCGGCGCGGTGGCGGACGGAGAGGTCGAGGGCGGGCGCCGAGTGCGTCAGCGCGCCGACCGAGACGCGGTCGACGCCGGTCTCGGCGATCGCGCGCACCGTCGCGAGCGTGATGCCGCCCGTGGCCTCGAGGCGCGGGTGGGGGCCGGGACGGGACCGGACGTACGCGACGGCGCGGCGCAGGTCGTCGAGGGCGAAGTTGTCGAGCATCACCACGTCCACCCCGAGCGGGAGCACGGCCTCGAGCTCGGCCCGGTCCTCCACCTCGACGTAGATCGGCAGGCCCGTGGGACGCGCCCGCCGGAGGCGCGCGACCGCCTCGACGATGGCCGCGGGGCCGGTCCGGCCGAGCCCGGTCAGGAGGTGGTTCTCCTTCACCATGGCGGCGTCGTCGAGGCGCATCCGGTGGTTGCGGCCGCCGCCGCAGCGCACCGCGTACTTCTCGAGCTCGCGCCAGCCCGGCAGGGTCTTGCGCGTGTCGTGGACCGTGGTCGGCAGCCCCGCCACCGCGGCGACGAACGCCGCGGTCAGCGTCGCCACGCCCGACAGGTGGCGGGCGACGTTGAGCGCGGTCCGCTCGGTCGAGAGCACCGCGCGCGCCCGCCCGCGGATCGTCGCGAGGCGCTGGCCCGGGGCCACGGTCGCGCCGTCGCGCACGCGCACCTCGACGCGGCCGGCGGGGTCGAGGCGCCGCAGCAGCGGCTCGAACACGTCGATGCCGCACAACACCCCGTCGGCCTTCGCGACCACGTCCGCGACCGTCGTCGCGTCCGCCGGCACCACCGCGTCGGTCGTCGCGTCGCCGGCGCCGAGGTCCTCCGCGAGGATCCAGTCGAGGAAGCGGGGGTCGAGCGCCGGGCCCACCCCCCGATCCTGCCATGCGCCAGAGCCGATCCCAGGAGTGCCCCTCGCGAGCCCGGCGAGACCGACGCGAGGCGGGCGAGCGCCGTCGAGCCGCCTCCACGCGCGAAGCCCACGCGGCGGGTTCCTGACCGCTCCCTTCGGAGGCGCTGGCGGCGGATCGGCGCGCGGCCCGCCGCGACGAAGGGACCGCCGGGCGCAGCCGGGAGGCTCCGGGATCGGCGTCTACGGACCCGCTCGCGGCCCCGCGCCCGGTCCGCCCGCGACGTCCCGCGGGCCCGGCGGCACCGACCCGGTCGTCGTCGGCGCCGCGCCGCGGCCGACGGTCGCGCCCGCCCTGCGCAACGCGTCCACCGTCCTGGGCCCGAGGCCCGGCACGCGGTCGAGCGCCTCGAGGGTCGGCACCGGCCCCGACGTCGCGCGGTCGCGGAGGATCGCGCGGAGCCGCGACGGGCCGATCCCGGGCAGGAGCCGCAGGCGACTCGGGCCGTCCGTCGCCACGTCCACGGGCAGCGACGCCCACCGCGGTCCGGCGGCGGGCGGCGCCGCCCGCGTCGCCAGCGCGGCCGCCCCGACGACCGTGGCCAACCCCAGCACGACCTCGAAGGCGCGGCGCGCGCGCACCTCGCGCGGCGAGGGGGGAGGCCCCGGCGGCGCGAGCCGGCGCCACGTCGCGGCGAGGGCGGGAGGGCGGAGCACGCCATGTCCTCGCGCGGGCGCGGCCGCGGTTTCGGTCCTTCCTCGGGCGGCTGGATCGCTCCGTCGCCCGGGGCCCGCGCGCGCTACTTCACCTCGACGCCGGTCGCGGCGTAGATCCGGACCTCCGGCGGGCGCGTGGCGATCGCGCCCATGGCCGCGACGAACGCGCCGAAGTGCGGCGTCACGAAGTGCGCCTCGAGCGCCGCGCGCGACGTCCACTCCTCGACGAACAGGACCTCGTCGCGGTCCTCGCTCGCGCCGTAGACCGCGTACGACGTGCACCCGGCCTCGGCGCGCGTGGCCGCCACCATCGGGTCGCGCAGGCGCGCGAACGCCGCATGGGAGCCGGGCTTCAGGCGGAACCTCGCGTGGACGACGACCATGGGCGCTCCGGGGTCGCGGCCATGCTCGCGGCGGCTCCCCCGGCCGTCAACCGGGCGCCGGCGGCGCCCCGTCCGTAGAATCCGCCCGTGCCCCCGCCCGCCTCCGACCCCGTCGTCGACGCGTCCGCGCTCGCGCGCGTCTACGGCCGCGGGGCCCGCGCGGTCCGCGCGCTCGACGGCCTCACCTTCCGCCTCGCGCGCGGCGAGGCCCTCGCGCTGCTCGGCGCCAACGGCAGCGGCAAGAGCACCACCCTCAAGCTCGTCCTCGGCCTGCTGCGACCCACGGAGGGGACCCTCTCGGTGCTCGGCGGCCCGGCGGGACGACGCGAGGCCCGCGCGGCGACGGGGTACGTCCCCGAGGAGGCCCGTCGCCTCCCGGCGCTCACGGGCCGCGAGCTGGTGGACCTGTTCGCCGCCGTGCAGGGCGTCCCGCGCGCGGGACGCAAGGCCCGCGTGGACGCGGCGCTGGCCGACGTCGGGCTCGCCGCCGACGCCGCGCGCCGGCGCGTCACCGAGTACTCGCGCGGCATGGCGCGCCGCGTCGCGCTCGCGGCCGCGTGGGTCGCCCGCCCGCCCCTGCTCGTCCTCGACGAGCCGACGAGCGGCCTCGACCCCGTCGGCACCGAGCAGGTCCTCGCGCTCCTCCGCGGCCATCGCGACGCGGGCGGCTCGATCCTCGTCTCGACGCACGACCGCGGCGCGGCGGAGGGCCTGTGCGACCGCGCGCTCGTCCTCTCGGCCGGCCGCCTCCGCGCCGAGGGCCCGCTCCCGACGTTGCTCGCCGGCGACCCGTCGCCCACGCTCCTCGGGCTCTTTCGTCGGGTGGACCGTGGCGCTCCGTAGCGCCGCCGCGCTCGCGCGCCTCGAGGTGCGCCGGCGCACCCGCGCCGCGGGGGCGTTCGCGCTCGCGGGCCTCGCGTCGGCGGCGCTCGTGGTCGCGTACGCGCTGCCGGGCGCGGCGTCGTCGCGCGGCGGCACCGCGCTCGAGGCCGCGGCGTTCGTGCTGGCGGTCGCGTGCGCGCTCGTCGCCGTCGGCGCCGCCGCGTCGCACCCCGACGACCGC
>JAEUHO010000112.1 GCA_016795345.1 Planctomycetia bacterium
AGGTAGTACCAGAGGCGGCCGCCGCCCGCGGAGTAGAACGACTTCGCCTCGCGCCGCGGCACGAACCCGCCGGGGCCCCGCTCGTCGCCCGGCGCGACGCCGCGCCCGCGCTGGCGGTCCGCGAGCGTCGGCGGTCGGCCGACGTCGGGATCGACGAACGGCGCGCGCACGCGTGCCCCGCGCGGGCCGGTGCAGGCCGCGAGCGACAGGAAGGCGGCGACGGCGACCCGGAGCCTCACCCCGTTCTCAACGTCGGGAGACGTCCCCCGCCTCGACGGAGTTCGCACCCGGACCGCGAGGCCCGGCGGCCGATCGCGAGCGGGCCTTGCGTCGGCGGAACGTGACCGCGATCCCGGCGCCGAGCACGCCCCAGACCGCGATCGCGATGCCGTGCCCGCGGACGACCCGTTCGGCGATCCAGAGGTCGCGGTCGCCGTAGTACCACCCGGGCGGCGCGTCGGCGTCGCCGCCGAGGTCGAAGAAGACGTCGTCGGTCCACGAGGAGATCGCGGGTCGGCCGTGGTCGTCGAACGGGTTGACGCCCTTCGAGCGGAAGGCGTTGACGTACCAGCGGTCCACGCCGGACGGCACGGCGCTCGCGAGCGACGCGGGCGGCGTGGCGACGGTGAAGAGGTTGGCGGTGGACGAGTCGGCGCGGAGTCGGTCGCCGATGCGGGCGAGGGACGGCTTCGCGACGGGGCGCGAGGTGAGGGTGGCGAGGGAGAGCGCGAAGTCGCCCTGACGGCTCGAGAACTTCGCGGGATAGTACGGCCGGTCCGTGGCGAAGGCGATGCGCAGCGGCTCGAGGTCGAGGCGTTCGCCGAGGTGGGCAGCGCCGGCGGGCGGCGTGATGTGGATGCAGAGGAACGTGAACCCGCGCTCGACGAACCACGCCATGTGGTCGGGGGTCTCCTCGGGGAAGCCGCGTTCGGCGAGGTAGCGGTTGAGCGTGTCGAGGGCTTCGCGGCCGCGCGCCTTGACGGGCGTGATCTCGTACGGGCCGACGCGGACGCGCGGGCCGACGTCGAGGGCGTCCCAGGTGCCGGCCGAGGGGGTGGAGGCGCCGAGGCTGCGCGTGGTGAGGAGCGGCACCTCCCAGCGCGTGCGGGCTTCGCGCTGCTCGGCCTCGAGGCGTTGCAGTCGGCTCACGAGCGCGGCCACGTCGGTGAAGACCGAGGCGGGGACGAGGCCGTAGCTCGTGGGCGGCGTGGGGACGGTGACGACCCACTCGAGCGCGGGCGGCGGAGGGGCGTCGGCGGCGAGCGGGGTGCGGTCCGTCGTCTGGAAGAAGGGTGCGACGCGGACGATGAGCTCCTCGTGCCCGTCGTGGTGGAGCACGACGCCGTGCTGGTCGGCCTGGTCCACGTCGCCCTTCCAACTCGTCGGGACCATGCAGCAGGCCGACGCGGGGCGCGGGCCGGCCGCGAGGCACCCGAGGAGCAGGACCGCTTCGAGCGCGCGACGGACGAGCATCGGGACCCCCTCGGCGGGCGGGATCCGGCGTCGCATCGGTGCCGCTGCGGGCGTCCCGTCCCCGCGGCTCCGTTCTACTCGCAGGGCCCTCCGGCGGCGGGCGGCGGGACAGGGCGCCCGGCCCGGGGGGCGACGACGGGAGCGCGGGGCCGGCGAACCTGGGTGCGCGACATGGCGCGGCGGGCGGCCCGGGGTATAACGCCGCGACCTCTTCGCGGAGAGGTGGCCGAGTGGCCGAAGGCACCGGCTTGCTAAGCCGGCATACGGGCAACCGTATCACGAGTTCGAATCTCGTCCTCTCCGCCAATTCACTTCCACCGGCCCCGACGCCCGCACGGGCGCGGGGAATCCTGCTGATCGGCCAGACCTGGGAAAGAGCCGGTGTATGGCGGACACCGGCCGAGGACGTACACCGGCCTCGGACGACGACGAGGGGATCAGGCGCGCGGGCCGGACACAAGTCCGTGTCGGACAACCGACACCGAGCCCACCCCACGCGGCCTACCCCACCGGGCCGCTCGGATACGAACAACACGCGGACTCCGACCTCGGGCCTTGGGCCTAGGAGAACTCTCCCGGCGTAAGAGGCAGCGAACGCCTCGCGTGCCCTACTTAGAGCGGCGCGGACGGACACCCGCGCCACCTCGGCGCGGACCAACCGCGCGAGGTCCGAGTGATGAGTATTGGCACTGGCATCGAGTGGACGGACGCGACGTTCAACCCGTGGACGGGTTGCACGAAGGTCTCGCCCGGCTGCAAATTTTGTTACGCGGCGCTGTTCGACTCCCGCCACCTGCACGAGAAGCAGTCCCATTGGGGACCCGGCGCTCGCCGGATGCCCGCCTCCGAAGCGCAGTGGGAGCAGGTCGCCGCGCTCAACCGCCGCGCGGAGAAGCGTGGTACGCCGCTCCGGGTCTTCTGCGCTTCGATGGCCGACGTGTTCGAGTCCGAGGCTCCGGTTGCGCAGCAGAAGCGGCTCTGGGAGACCATCGCCGCGACGCCGCACCTGCGCTGGCAGCTCCTCACCAAGCGGCCGGAGCGAGTCCTGGAGACGATCCCGGAAGCGTGGCGCGTGACGCCACCGCCGAACGTCTGGTACGGCACCTCGGTCGAGAGCGCCGACTACCTGCGGCGGGTCGCCGAACTGCAGAAGGTGCCCGCTGCCGTGCGGTTCCTCTCCGTCGAGCCATTGCTGGGTTCGATCCCTTTGATGCCGCTCGACGGCATCGGCTGGGTCATCCTCGGCGGAGAGTCGGGGCCGCACGCTCGCCCGATGGAGGCCGAGTGGGCGCGGGAGATCCGTGATCAGGTCGTGAGGGTCGGCGTTCCTCTCTTCTTCAAGCAGTGGGGCCAGCACAACTCGAAGGGCAGGCGGATGAAGTCGAAGAAGTTCAAGGGCTACAACCGCCTCGACGGGAAGACGTGGCGGCAGTTCCCGAAGGAAGCGTCGTGAACCCCATGAACTCGGTCATCGAGGCCGCCGCACATGGCATGGTGGTGACCCTGCGCGAGAACCTACGGAAGTTCGACGCTCGCGTCGGTGATCCGGTACCGCACCATTACGACGACGCTTGCCTCCAGATCGGGATGCGCGTCGCGATTCCGAGGGTCATGTCCGAGGACCAGGACCTCCTCATGTTCGTGACTGTCCGTGGGGATGCTGTCGAAGTGGCGTATCCGACGCTGTTCATGATGTGGAATGACGGTCGTCTCAAGTGCTACATGTGGGAAGACGATTTCGAGACTCTGCGGAATGCGAGCCAGTTGCAGGGTCCCGACTTGGTAATCCCGTTGGCCGATCCCGAGTGCTTTGAAAAGGTGGCGACGGCCGTCGCCACGTACATCGACGTGCTTGTCATCGCCTACCACGACGGCATTGGGCCAACCGTAGACCCGGAACGCGTGCGGCAGATCGTGGCCACTGGGTAGGGCTACGGCTGCCACCTGCAACCCCGCCGGGCTTCGGCCCGGCGGGGCTACTTCACCCTGAAGATCGTCTTCAGCTCGTCCTTGACGTCACGCTCCGTCGAGCACACCGGACACTTCTTGGCGTAGTGCTTGTCTGCGGCTTTGACGCGGCAGTACGTCGGCTCATACTTGTCCATGGCGATGCACTCGACCTTCGGCACTAGGGACGGCTGCCGGATCGCCAGAATGTCGATCTGCGTAACACTCCCGAACCAGTGCTTCTCGAAATGGTCGTCGGGGCGACCCGCACCTCGAATGGTGCGGCCGACGTAGAGGCAGCGGTTCTTGTTCCAGAACAGGTAGACGCAGTTCCGATACGCGATCTTCTTCCTGTACCAAGCACGGAACGACTTCTGTTTGGCGGCCCGCCCGTGCCCCTTCCCCTTCTTGGGGTGCCAGCGCCGAGTCTCGTGCACGTCGTCGGCGAGAACGTCGTTTGCGTGCTCTCTCACAAGGATACGCCGCGCCACGCAGCAAATGTTGTTGATGGACTTCTTGACTCTCTTCGAGTTGTACTTGCGGCGAGGGCCAGGGCCGTTGGACCCGATGGCCTCTTGGAGCCAAGCAGTCCGTCGCTCGAACAGTTTCCGCAGCGCGGAATTGAACTCGCCTGTAAGGGACATGCGCTCCTCCTACTTCTCGACTTTGGCCGCCTTTTCCGCGCGCCGCTTCGCCCAGTACGCCTTCATCGCCTCGATCTGGCGAAGGCGACCGGGAGAAGTCCCCTTCCGTCCGGGCTTCGTGCCTGGCCTCACGGCGTTCCCGCGCTCGGTGCCGCGCCCACCTCGACTGTCCTGCATGGCGTCCCCGGCGAGGTTGACGAACCGGGTGAGCGCGCGCACCAGATCCTCGGCCGCTGTGGCGAGGTGCTTGGCGTTGTTGCGGGGACGAGCCATCTGGTAGACCTCCGAAGGACTGAGTTTCAGCGAAAGATACGGGGAATGCCGCCCCTCTTTCAAGTCCTCGCAGCCGACCTTCCCCCGGACTACGCCCTTACCCTGCCCTGGTACGTATGGGGAGTCGTCGGAACTTCCGTAGTAGCGATGGTGGTGACGCTCTTTCGGACTTTCACGAAAGCAGTGGACAAGCGCGATGAGCGAGAGGAGGAGCGCTACCAGCAGATGATCGCCCGCGAGGACGAGCGCGCCGCGAAGTTGGAGGCGCTCGTACGCGAGACACTGACCACGATGGCCGGGAACACGGCAGCACTCCAGCAGCTCGCGTCGGCCATCAAGGAGTCTGACCGTGAATAGGACCAGAGAGGCCTACGCTTCGCTCAGGCTGCCGTGGGGAGTGGGACGCGAGGTGACGTACGGCCGACAAGGCGCCAGTACTCCGGCGGCTTCGCGGCGACTGCGCAGGAGAGGGCGCGTTGGAAGAGCAGCGTCCTCGATGC
>JAEUHO010000113.1 GCA_016795345.1 Planctomycetia bacterium
GCATCGAGGACGCTGCTCTTCCAACGCGCCCTCTCCTGCGCAGTCGCCGCGAAGCCGCCGGAGTACTGGCGCCTTGTCGGCCGTACGTCACCTCGCGTCCCACTCCCCACGGCAGCCTGAGCGAAGCGTAGGCCTCTCTCGGGATATCCGAAGTCGGCCGTCAGTCCGTCGACGTCCTCGAGCGGGGCCGGTCGAGCGTCCCAATGGGCGACGAGCCACTCGACGCAGAGCCACTCCCAGAGCTCCTCCGCGGTGCAACGAGTCGATGACGGGTAGCGTTCGGCCAGCTCACGCGACAACGCCCGGGACCGCGCGCCCGGCCGCAGCTCCGCGAGCTCGAGCACGTCGAGGTCGGTGACGAGCGGCTCGGAGAAGTGCCGCCGGGCCACCTCGACCTCCGCGCCCTCCTCCAGCAAGCCTTCTTCGATGCCGAAGTTCGCCTCCGCGTACGACAGGGGGTGGAGCGACAGCGCGAACGCGGCGTCCATCCGAGGTCGGAACATCCGCGCGGAGTGCGGCATGGCGGGTCCGTGGTCTCCGAAGTTCGTCGGCCGACATCATGCACCGAACGACGGTCCGCTTCATCTCGTCGTCGAACCCGGTTGCTTCCGGTCGAGGTCGAGGCGGAGTCGCCGGCCCGTGGGTGCGTCCAGGCGCTCCACGGCCTGGATGACTGCCCTGTCACCCCCGGAGCAAGACAGTTCTGAGCTGAAGAAACCCCTCCGGTAAGGGTCAAGCCGCGACGGTGCGGCCTGACAGGTTCTGGGTCCGCCGCTCGAGTGGCGTGTCCCACCCGAGGGCTTGGTGCGGCCTCTCGGTGTTGTAGGTCTGCATCCACGTCGTCACGGCCTGGCGGAGCTCGTCGGCCGACGCCCAGTCGCGGGCCCAGATCAGCTCGAGTTTGAGGGTCAGGATGACCCGCTCGGCCACGGCGTTCCCGGTCGGCCGGCTCACGGGGGCGAACGTGTGGGTGAGGCGCCACGTGCGGCAGAAGTCCTGGCAGTCGGATCCCGTGTACTGCGATCCGTGGTCGGACCGCAGCTCGAGTCCTTCGGGCACTCCGGCCGCGTCGCCGAACGCGTCCCGGAGCGCACGGGCGACCGGGGCGAGCACAGCGAGGCTCTCCTGGCTCTTGGTCACATCGCACGCCAGGAGCGTGCGATCGCCGCAGTCGATGACCGGAACGACGGCCACGAGGCCGTCCGTGCGCGTCCAGACTGTCGTCAGGTCGGTCGCCCATCGCCGGTTCGAGTTCGGGACGGCGACGTGGCCCCGGCGCGCCTCATCGCGGAGCTCGACCGGCCGCTGGAGCAGGCCGAGCGTTGCCATGAGGTCCCAGACCCGACGGCGCGAGACCACGAGCTTCTCGCGCCGCAGACTGGCCCAGACCTTGCGAACGCCCCACGCGGGCTGGGCGTTACAGACGCGCCGGATGGCCTCGATCGCCTGCGGGGCGGGCGTGAAGTCACCCGGCGGAGCGGCGCGCCGCCGTGGGGCCGCCGCCGGCCTCTGGCGGGCCGCGTAGTAGGCCTGGCGCGAGACGTGGAAGGTCTCGCAGAGGAGCTCGACCGACACCGGGCCCCGAGACGTCGTGCGGCTCATCGCGACGACGTCCCGGGCCGGGAAGGGCGGTTGGAGAGCTCGCGCTCCAGGAGTTCGTGCTTGATCGCGACCCGGGTGAAGGACCTCTCGAGGTCGGCGTACTTGCGCTCGAGCGCGAGCAACTCGGGTGACTTGGCCGTCCCTTGGCGCATGGACTGCGCGATGGCAACTAGCGCTTCTTGGCGCCATGCCTCGATCGTGGCGGGCTGGACACCGAACCGGAAAGCCAGCTGATCGACGGTCGCCTTGCCTCCGAGCAGCTCGAGCACGGCCGTCGTGCGCTCCTCCGCGGTGCGGCGTCCGGGGCGGCCGCGCCGCACCCCCTCGCCGTCGGCTTCCGCCTCGCTACGCTCGGCTCCAGCCGACGGCGAGGGGGTGCGGGTCTCTGTGACCTTGCGAGACTTCCTGGACATGAGTACCTCCCGAAGAAGGGAGGGGATT
>JAEUHO010000115.1 GCA_016795345.1 Planctomycetia bacterium
GATGAAGGCCGAGGCGAGCGAGATGTCGACGAACTGCTGCATCTCGGGCGGCGTCATGAGCTGACGGGTGGTCGGCGTCTTGACGAGACCCATGCGGAAGATCGCGTACGGGCTCGTCTCGTACTCGATCCAGCCCTCGCGCAGCGTGCCGTAGAGCTCCGAGGCCGTGGGGATCCGGTCGTCATTGCGCTGCGGGGCCCCGGCGAAGGCGAACGCGGTCGTCAGCGACATGCCGCCGTTGCCGTTGTCCAACCAGACCCCGCTGTGCCCGAACTCGAGCTCGGCGTAGTAGTGGACGTCGCAGGTCGCGTCGCCCGAGAACTTCAGCGTGGCACGCGGGAGCGAGAAACCCGACAGGTCGCCGCCCGGGGCCGGCTCGACCGCGGTGTCGTCCCAGTCGAAGCCCTCCCAACGCGTCTGCAGCGTCAGGTTGATCTTCATCAGGAACGAGCCGCCGCGGATCCAGAAGCCGCCGTCGTAGCCGGCCTGACCGGCGCCGCCGACGAGCGAGGCGTCGGCCTTGGACGAAGCGAGGTAGGCGTCGACCGCCGACTGGACCTCGCGCGACGACGTGTCGCCGAGGGCCGGGGCCGCGAACGAAGCCAGGGCGAGCACGCCGCCGGCGAGGAACATCGAGACGATCGATCGCATGCAGACCTCCTGCCGACCCTCCCGGGTCGCGTCCGGGGCGTTGTAACGCCGTCACCGACGCAAAGGAAGCCCGGACACCGACCTGCCGGGGGGGCGTGCGCCGAGCCCTGGGTACCCACCGGCACGGCGCGCGGGAGCGGGCGTCCGCGGCGTGGCGGCCCCGACCGCCGAGCCCAGGCCCCCGCCGCGCGAGCCAACTCAGTGGCAGCGTGCAAACGGAGACGCCCGGCCGATGAACGTCCGCTCGCCCTCGAGTTCGCGCGGGACGGCGATCTGCCGCCCCTGTCGCTGGCACGCGAGGCCCGTTCGGATCTAGGGGGCTGCGCGCGGCCCGGCGGAGCGCAGGCGCCGCAGGGCGTTGAGCCCGTCACTCCCCCTCGGATCGCGCCGGGCCTTCGGTTGTCGCCCTTGGAAGCGAGCGCCGGAACCGCCGCGCGAGCCAACTGACAGTGGCAGCGTCAAACTAACGACGCCCGGCCGATTTCTCGGCCGGGCGTCGAGGTGCGGGGACGCAGCGGCACGACGCGCATCGTCGGCTCGAGGCGGTCGGACGCATCGGGGAGGTCTGCGCGCGGCCCGGCGGAGCGCAGGAGCCGCAGGGCGTTGAGCCCCTCACTCCCCCTCGGATCGCGCCGGGCCTTCGGTTGTCGCCCTTGGAAGCGAGCGCCGGAACAGCCGCGCGAGCCAACTGACAGTGGCAGCGTCAAAAGAACGACGCCCGGCCGATTTCTCGGCCGGGCGTCGAGGATCAGAACAACCGCGCGATCGTCAGTGCGCGAGCTGCCACTGCAGACGGATCAGGATCGCGTCGCTGTCGAACGTCGTGTTGTAGCCGGCGTACGTGTCCGCCAGCGCGTTGCTGTCGTCGTCACCCTCGGGGGTGATCATCGCGACGTCGAGGGACAGCTTGTCGGCGTGCCCGTCGATGTAGTAGTTCACGCCGACGGCGATCTCCGAGCCGCCGTGCATGAAGTCGGCCTGGTCCTCGAAGGTCATCTCGTAGTACGAGTAGCGGGCGGCGATCTCCCAGGCCGTGCCCGGGAAGAGGTAGCCGGCCTGCGCGAGCCACGAGAAGCCGTTGAGGTTGTTGGCGTTGTTCGGGTCGTCCCAGCTCATGGCGTTGTAGGCCGCCGTGAACGAGAAGCCGCCCCACGCGAACGCCGCGTCCACGCCCCACGTCAGCCGGTCCGCCCACTTGAAGTACGGGTTCTCCTGGGCGTGATCCGTGTAGTAGTGGGCCCAGGCGCCGATCGAAGCCGCCCACTCGCACTCGTGCGAGCGCAGGGCGCCTTCCTCGTAGCCGAGGTGGCCCTTGATGTCCCAGTTGACGCGGGCCGAGTAGGCGAAGCAGTCCGACGTCGTGCCGTCGAGCACGTTGCGGTGCACGGGGCCGTCGCCGTTCGTGATGCCGATCATGTACTGCCACTCGCCGTCGCAGCCGAACGCGCCGTGCACCAGCGCGCCGTAGTCACGGTTGCGGTCGCTGTAGCCGGGCATGGTCTGGCCGATGAAGGCCGAGGCCATCGAGATGTCGACGAACTGCTGCATCTCGGGGGGCGTCATGAGCTGACGGGTCGTCGGCGTCTTCACGAGGCCGGCGCGGACCGCCAGGTAGGGGCTCGACTCGTACTCGATCCAGCCCTCGCGCAGCACGCCGTAGCTCACCGTCGGCTGCTCGTTCGGGCCGAAGATGAACCGCTCGTACAGGTCGCCGATGATGGAGTCGTCGCGGTTCGTGTTGTTGTCGAACAGCGTGCCGGAGTGCCCCATCTCGAGCTCGGCGTAGTAGTGGACGTCGCACGTCGCGTCGCCCGAGAGCTTCAGCGTCGCGCGCGGCACCGAGAAGCCGGAGAGATCGCCGCCGGGCGACGGCTCGACGGCCGAGTCGTCCCAGTCGAAGCCTTCCCAACGTCCCTGGATCGTCAGGTTGATCTTCAGCAGGAACGACCCGCCACGGATCCAGAACCCGCCGTCGTACCCGGCCTGACCCGCGCCGCCGACGAGGCTGGCGTCGGCCTTGGCCGTCGCGAGGTACGCATCCACGGCCGACTGCACTTCGCGCGACGACGAGTCGGCGAGCGCCGGGGCGGCGAACGAAGCCAGGGCGAGGACGCCACCGGCGAGGAACAGAGTACGCATGAGAGACCCTCCCAGGTCAGCCCGAAGCGTAGCGTCCGCACGCGGGCAATCAAGCGAAAGAATGCACGCCATAGGCCATGGCGTGCATTCTAAGCAACAATAGTGTTGCATCTCCCGTGCAACACGCCCTCCGCACCGGACCATCGCCCGGTCCCCGCCCCGTCCACGCGCGCCCGACCCGCCGTGCGAGCCGACGGACCGTGGCAGCGTCGTCGAGACCTTGGCGGACGGCGTTCCGTCGCCCACGTCGCTGGCACGCGAGGCCCGTTCGGTTCTAGCCTGATCGATTCACGAGGATCGTGAGGTGGGTGCGCCCCGACACGCGAGAATGCGGTTGCTTAGGCAGCAAACCGCGTAATCGAGGTCGCACCCGGTGTCCGACTCTACCCGACAGTCCGTACTTTTCGACGAGGGGTTCTCCCGGCCGATCGTGGCCGCGTTCGACGCGGACGGAGTGACGTCGGACGGGGGCGCGGTGCTGCTCCGGGCGGCGGATCGGCGCCTGGGGCTGACGACCGCGCTCGCCGGGTGCGTGGCCGACGATCGGGACTCCGAGCGGGTGGTTCACTCGCTCGCGGCGCTGATCCGCCAGCGGGTGTTCTCGATCGCGCTCGGGTATCCGCAGGCCGACGCCGCACGGCGACTTCGCGACGACCCGGCGATCGGGCTGGCCGTCCACGGCGGTCGACGCGGCGCGGTTCCGCTCGCGTCCCAGCCGACGCTGTCACGTCTGGAGAACGCGCCCACCGGACGCGAGCTGCTCGCGATGGGCGACGAGCTCCTGCGCTCGGCGGTGGAGCGGCTCGCGCGGGCCGAGCGGCACCCGCGCCGCGTGGTGATCGACATCGACCCGACGGTGGACCCGGCCCACGGGGAGCAGCAGGGGGTGCTCTTCAACGGATTCTACGACACGCACTGTTACCTGCCCGTGCTCGGGTTCCTCTCGGCGGAGGGACGGCCCGGGCACCACCTGTTCCTGGCTCGGCTGCGGCCGGGAAACGCCACGGCCTGGCGCGCGACGCGCCGGCCCCTGCGGGCGGTGATCCGGGCGGTGCGCGCGCGCTTTCCGCAGGCGAGGATCTTGGTGCGACTGGACGCGGCGTTCGGACGGGGCCGACTGTTCGACCTCCTCGAGGACGAGGGCGTCGAGTTCGTGGTCGGAATGACCACGAACGCCCGATTGGAGCGAGAGAGGCCTACGCTTCGCTCAGGCTGCCGTGGGGAGTGGGACGCGAGGTGACGTACGGCCGACAAGGCGCCAGTACTCCGGCGGCTTCGCGGCGACTGCGCAGGAGAGGGCGCGTTGGAAGAGCAGCGTCCTCGATGC
>JAEUHO010000116.1 GCA_016795345.1 Planctomycetia bacterium
GCATCGAGGACGCTGCTCTTCCAACGCGCCCTCTCCTGCGCAGTCGCCGCGAAGCCGCCGGAGTACTGGCGCCTTGTCGGCCGTACGTCACCTCGCGTCCCACTCCCCACGGCAGCCTGAGCGAAGCGTAGGCCTCTCTCCCGCGATTCGGGCCGCGCGGCCCCGGCGGCGATCGGGCACCCGGCGCTGATCGGGCCTCGCGCCCCCATTCCCGCTCGCTTCCGTTCAGTCCCCCGCCGTCGCGTGCCGGACGACCCGCCCGTCGGGCCCGAACCACACGCGCAGGGAGACGGAGTCGATGACTCCATCGGGGCCCGCGCGCCACTGGAGCGCCGGGCCGGGGCCGGCCTCGGTGCGGTCGGGTTCGCCGAGCAGCGACAGGACTTCGGCGCGCGTGCGTCCGTCGAGCGCACCGCTGCGGCGCAGATCGTCGAGCATCCGCAATCGCGTCCGGTCCTCGTACGGAGCCCCGCGGGCGCCGCGCCACGCGGCCGCGTCGAAGCGGTGCGAGTGCATCCAGTCGGTCAGCTCGGGCAGCGCACCGGGCAACGTCAGGACGATGACGACCGGGACGGCGATCCAGCCGCCGGCGAACGCGAGCGGTCGCCACGCCGTGCGGCGGCGCGCGAGGGACACCGCCACCGCGACCGCGACCACACCCGTCACGACGAGGAACGCCCAGCGCGTCGCGAGCTGCGGCACGAGCGCGAGGATCGCGCCCAGCGCGCCAGAGCACGCCGCCGCGACCGGATGGCGGACGCGCTCGGGATCGGGCGACGTCACTTCGTCGGGCCCGCGACGTCCGGGACCGTCATCCCGCGACGGCGCAGCAACGCGACGGTGGCGGCGGCCGTCGGCCGGATGGACAGGTCGGGGTCGGACGCGGCCATGCGGGCGAGCGCGTCCGCCGCAAGCTCGGCCGAGAAGCCGAGGTGACGGAACGCGAAGGCCGCGGCCGCGCGCACGGCCGGCTCGCGGGACGCGAGCAGCGGCTCGAGGACGGACTCGGCCTCCATCTCGTCGGCGGTCGAGAGGTTCGAGAGCTCCGAGAGCATCCCGAGGCGATGCCCGACCCGCACGACGTCGCTCGCGACGACCGACGGCCGGGGATCACCGGCGAGGCAGCGCACCAGCGCGCAGCGCAGGCCGATCCGGAGCGGCGCGTCGGACGGCGCGAGCGTCGCGGCCCACGGACCGAGGGGCACCTTCGCCGCGGCGAGCGCCCGGACGACCGCCCACGCCTGCGCGCGCTCGGACGGGTCGTCCGCGAGGCACGCCGCCGCGAGGACCGCACGCTCGTGTTCCGCGGACGCCCAGTCCCACCGCAGGACGAGCTCGAGCGCGAGGAGGCGCGTCGCGGGGTGGAGGCCGTCCGCGGCGCGCTCACGGGCCACGGCCACGTCCTCGGGGGCGCCCGTGCCGACGGCGGCGAGGGCCTCGAGGCCGCCGGACTCCGTGGCGTGGTCGCGATGGGCCGCGAGGGCGGCCCGCACCACGGCGGCGACCGTCGCATCCGGCGCGCCGCAGGCCCCGAGGGCCTCGCCGGCCGCGCGGCGCATCGCGGGATCCGCGTCGAAACAGGCGACCACCAACGGGGCCACGCACGCTTCGGCCGCGGCGCCCCCCGCCCGCCGGAGGACGTACGTCGCCGCCGTCCGGCGCTCCGACGAACGTCCGCGCAGCTCGCGCACCGCGCGCGCGAGCAGGTCGTCGGGCAGCGGGTCGAGCTCGCGGACGGCGAGGAGCGACTCCGCGACGACCCCGTCCTCCGACGACGCGAGCGCCTCGCGCAACGCGTCGAGCGCGGGCGCGTGATCCTTCGCGGCGCGCGCGAGGCAGAGCGGGAGGTAGCGCCGCGCCTCGCCGCGGGGCGAGCCCTTCCACGCGGCGACGACCGCAGGGGATGCAATGGCGCGGACCGCCGGGTCGCGCCCCATCAGGATCGTGCTCGTCACCACGACCGCGCCCGCCCGCACGTCGTCCTCGGGGTCGGTCAGCAGGGCGACGACGGCCGCGACGACGGCGGGCGGCGGGTCCGCGGCGCCGGCATCGAGCACCCGCAACGCCGCCAGGCGCTGCTCGCGTTCGTCGGAGGCGAGGCTGCCGACGGGGTCCACGGCGGCGAGCGTGCCGCGCAGCGCGACGACCTCGGGCCCGTCCTCGGGCCCGGCGTCGCAGGCCGCGGCGAGGGCCGCGGCGAGCGCCGTCGCCGCGGCGGGCCCGGCGGTGCCACCCGCCGCCGAGAGGACGGTGCGCGCGAACGCGCGCCGCGCGGGGTCGGCGTCGCCCAACCACGGCAGCACGAGCGCGACCTCGGCGGCGCCGACGGCCCTCGGCATCGCGGCGAGGCAGGCGGCGGCGAGCGCCTCGCGCCGGTCGGGCGCGGCGTCCGCGTACGCGCGCACGAGGACGGGGAACGCGGCCGCGCCGCGGAAGCCGAGCGACTCGAGGGCCTTCGACGCGGTGGACCGCACGTACGGGTCGTCGTCCGCGCAGGCGCGCGCGACCGCGGCGGCGTGCGGCACGAGGTCGCGGCGCAGGGCCCAGCACGCGAACGCGGCGCCGCGACGGCGTTCGACGTCCGGCGCCGCGAGGTCCGCGACCCAGGCGTCGAGCGTCCGGTCCGCGTGGACTGCCTCCCCGAACTCGGAACCCCTCGCGTGCGCGCGCGGGCCCGCGAGCGCGAGCAGCGCGACGACGACGACCGAGACGACGAGGCGCAGGTGCATCTCTCCATGGTATCGGCCGGGCCCGCCGGCCGCCGGGCCTCGCGGTCGCGGGAGCCCTCGGCCCCGTCCATCCCCCGCCCGTCAGTCCCCCGTGACCGCGTGGCGCACGACGCGCCCGTCCGGGCCGATCCACACGCGCAACACGACGTTGTCGATCCACGTCGCGTCCGAGCCGACCGTCCAGTCGCCCACCGTCCAGCCGCCCCCCGCGGACGGTCGGAACCCGAGGTCCACGTCGCGGCGGTCGGGCTCGCCGAGCAGCGCGACGACGTCCTCGCGCGTGGCGCGGTCGAGCCGTCCGCCGGCCCGGAGGTCGGCGAGCATGCGGAGGCGCGTGCGGTCGAACCCGGTCGGTTCGCGCGTCCCCCGCCACGCCGCGGCGTCGAACCGGTCCGAGTACGCCCAGTCGGTCCACGTGCCGTTCATCACGCCGAACAGCGCGAGGAAGCCCCCCGCGAGGAGCGCGGGGAACGAGCACCACCCCGCCGCGAACGCGAGCGGCCGCCACGCGGTCCTGCCGCGGACGAGCGCGGCGATCACGACGGCGAACAGGGCCACGGTGACGAGGCCGAGCGCGATCGCCGAGACCGGCAGGAGGATCGCCGTCGCGACGAGCGCGCACCAGGCTCCCTGGCCCCACGCGGCGAACGCCGAACGACGGGGCCGCCGCGCCGCGTGGCGCCGCGACGTGAAGGGCCGACGCCGCGGACCGAGCGGCGGACCGGGCGCGCCGGCGGAGGGGAGCGGGCACGGCGGCGGCGGGGGAACGTCACGACCCACGTCCGTTGGACGATCGCGCGGGCGACGGTCGTCCCCGCGGGACCGCGAGGCCCGCCGGCCGCCGGGCCTCGCGGTCGCGGGAGCCGGATCGGCGCCGGAGGCGGGCCGATGTACGCCCACGGCGGAATCGGGCCTATCCTGACGGGGAATTGACCGCTTCCACGTTCGCCGCCGCCCACCCGACCCTCCTCGCCGCGCTGACCGAGCGCGGCTACCTCGAACCGACGCCCGTGCAGGCGGCCGTGCTCGAGCCCGAGACCGCGGGGAAGGACCTCCTCGTCTCGGCGCAGACCGGCTCGGGCAAGACGGTCGCGTACGGGCTCGCGATCGCGACGACGCTGCTCGGCGACGAGGCGCGGCTGCCGGCGGCGCGCGAACCCCTCGCGCTGGTGGTCGCGCCGACGCGCGAGCTCGCGCTGCAGGTGCAGCGGGAGCTCGAGTGGCTCTTCGGGAAGGCCGGGGCGAAGGTCGCGTCCTGCGTGGGCGGGATGGACATCCGGACGGAGCACCGCGCGCTCGACCGCGGCGCGCACGTGGTGGTCGGCACGCCCGGCCGCCTGCGCGACCACCTCGACCGCGGCCGGCTCGACGTGACGAAGCTGCGGGCGGTGGTGCTCGACGAGGCCGACGAGATGCTCGACCTCGGGTTCCGCGAGGACCTCGAGCACATCCTCGGCGCGACGCCCGAGGAGCGGCGCACGCTCCTGTTCTCGGCGACGCTGCCGCGCGAGATCGCGGCGCTGGCGAAGAAGCACCAGCGGGACGCGCTGCGGATCGCGACGTCGTCGGAGCACGAGCCCCACGGCGACATCGAGTACCTCGCGGTGCCGACGCCGCCGCACGAGCGCGACCACGCCATCGTGAACCTGCTGCGGTACTTCGACGTGCGCGGGGCGCTCGTGTTCTGCTCGACGCGCGAGGCGGTGCGGCACCTGCACGGCAACCTCCTCGAGCGCGGCTTCTCGGTGGTGCCGCTGTCCGGCGAGCTCTCGCAGCCGGAGCGGACGCGCGCGCTGCAGGCGCTGCGCGACGGCCGCGCGCGCGTGTGCGTGGCGACCGACGTGGCGGCGCGCGGGCTCGACCTGCCCGACCTCGGGCTCGTGATCCACGCGGACCTGCCGAACGACCCGCAGATCCTCACGCACCGCAGCGGCCGCACGGGCCGCGCGGGGCGCAAGGGCACGTGCGTCGTGCTGGTCCCGTTCAACCGGCGCGGGTACGCCGAGCGGCTGCTCGGCGCGGCGCGGGTGAAGGTCGACTGGACGCCGCCGCCGTCGGCCGACGCGGTGCGGGCGAAGGACCAGGAGCGGATCGTGGCGGAGGTGCTCGCGTCGAGCGATGCGCCGGCCGACGACGACGTCGCGCTCGCGGCGAAGCTCCTGGCCCAGCGCACGCCCGAGCAGCTGGCCGCGGCGTTGGTGAAGCTGCACCGCGACCGCCTGCCCGCGCCCGAGGACATCGACGTGTCGCCGCCCCCGCCGCCGCGGCGGGTCGCCGGCCCGATGCGCCGGCCGCGGGTGGACGACGGCGGCTCCGGTGGGGTGTGGTTCCGCGTGAACGTCGGGCACAACCGCAACGCCGACCCGAAGTGGCTGGTGCCGATCCTCTGCCGTCGCGGCGGGATCACGAAGGCCGAGATCGGGGCGATCCGCGTCTTCGACGAGGAGACGCGCGTGGAGATCGCGCCGCACGCCGCGGCCGCGTTCGAGGAGGCGATCCTCCGCCCCGACGACCGCGACCGCCACGTCCGCATCGCGCGCTTCCGCCCCTACGCCGCGCGCCGCCGCCCGACCTGACGCTCCGGCGCGCGACGGGTCCCGGGGCAGCGACGTACGGCACGCCGGCTGGGGGCGCTCGGGCCCCTTCCTCCTCCTAGCCCGGTCCATTCACGAGGGATGAGCCGCGACCGGGGCTGAACGATGCACAGCGGCCGGTGGGGGCCGATGGATGCGGCCCGGGCGCGGCGCGGAGGCGACGACAGCGTGTTCCTGCACCACGCCGAGGAGCCTCCG
>JAEUHO010000131.1 GCA_016795345.1 Planctomycetia bacterium
CTGTGGCACGTTTACGCGATGTTCGAACCGGGCGTCCGATGCGATCGCCGCGGCGACGCACCGTCGGCCAGGAACGTCGATCGACGCGGTGACCCGTAGGGCGCGGCCCTTGCGGCCGCCCGCCGGTCGCGGCGGACGATCGTGCGCGCCGTGGGCTCGCTGCGCCCTGCGACGACGACGCGTCGGTCTGACGCCCGACGCGGTCGTGCTCCCGGGACCGCGAGGCCCGGCGGCCGGCGGGCCTCGCGTCAGGCGAGCAGCTGCGCGAGGTGATGGCGCAGGTGCGCGACGTACGACGTGGCGACCCCGTCGAGCGTCGTCGTCGGGTCGGACCCGACGGTCACGCGGTGGGCCCACGCCGCCGCGGGCACGCGCCGCAGGACGTGGACGAGGTGGCGGTTCTCCGCGAGCCACCAGGCGAGGAGGTCGGCCCACGGGACCGCGTCGTACCCCTGCACGCGCACCCAGGCGTCCTGGTCGTAGCCCGGGAGCACGAGCCCGTCCTCGAGCGCCGCCCGCACGACGCGCGCGACGTTGACGACGGCGGAGTCCACGAGGTGGCCGAGCAGCTGCCGCCGCGACCAGCCGCCGGGGCGCAGGGGCGCGGTCGTGCGCGCGTCGTCGAGCGTGAGGAGGCGCGCGGCCGCGGTCGCAAGGAGGGCGTCGAGCGGGTCGGCGGGGGAGGTCATGGAGCGGTCCGTCCGGAGCGGCCGGACGCGGCCGGCCGGCGCGGCGTCACCTTGCCGTGGGCCCGCGTCCGGCCCCAGGGTTTCCCGCGGGCCGGGCCTCGCGTGCCGTCACCACCCTCCGCCCTCGCGTTCCCGCCGCATCCGCGCCCGGGCGTACACGCCGCGCCGCTCGGCGTAGCGGTAGTAGGGGTTCGTCGGGTCGAGGGTCACGGGCGACACGTAGCGCGCGGCGAAGACCTCGGGGTGCTGCGCGGCCCGCAGCGTGCACAACCGCAGCGCGAGCCGGTGCATCTCGGCGGCGTCCCGCACGGGCGCCAGCCGCGCCTCGAAGGCGGCCGCGGCGGCGTCGTCGGGGAACGCGATCCAGCGCGCGGCCGGCGTGGCGTGCGCCGCGGTCGCGAGCCCGGCCTCCTGGATCCGCGCCTGGGAGGCCCACGAGAACGCGAGGGGCATGGCGTCGCGGGCCGCGAGGTCGTAGCCGATCCCCGGGCGGTCGTCGGTGACGAGCGGCGCGCCGGCGGTGAACGCCGCGAGGCCGTCGGGGCCGAGGACGTGGCAGGCGAACAGGTCCTCGAGCGAGCGGATGCCGACCGCGTCGAGGTGGGCGCGGACGCGCGGCTCGGCGAACCGCGCCGCGAGGCGCTCGATCGGGACCGGGCCGCCGTCGCGCCGGCCGATCACCGCGTACTCCCGGCCGTCGAAGAGCTCCCACAGCGTCGCGTCGGGGAAGACGGCGCGGACCGTCGCGAGGAGCGACCGCGCCTGCTCGAGCGTGACGCAGTGGTAGGGGATCCACTGCGCCACCATCCCCCCGTCGCGCAGGCGCGCGCGGCAGAGCTCGTAGAACTCGCGCGAGTAGAGCGCCGCGACGCCGTCGTCGGACGGGGGCGGCGGCTCGAGCGCGATCAGGTCGTACGCCTTGCGGCCGTGCAGCAGGTGCGTCCGGCCGTCGTCGACGACGACGCGGACGCGCGGGTCGTCGAGGACGCCGCCGTTCGCCTCGCGGAAGAACCGGCCGGCCGCGCGGACGACCGCGCGCGAGAGCTCGACGCAGTCGATGCGCTCGACGTCGGGGTGCGCGGCGACGGCCGAGAGGGTCATCCCCGACCCGAGGCAGACGACGAGCGCGTCGCGCGGCGCGCCGTGCAGGAGCGCCGGGAGGTGCCCGAGGAGCCGCGTGTACCGCCGGCACGCGAAGGCGTCGGTGATCATCGACGTCGTGCCGACCTTCAGCTGGCGGCAGCGCTCGCCGCCGGTCTCGACCTCGAGGACCGCGACGGAGCCGCCGACGTCCTCCTCGGCGTGGAGGAGCCGGCCGCCCGCGAGGTGCCCCGTCCCCGCGACGAGGACGCCCGGCGGGCGAGTCCACGCGACGGCGAGGACCGCCAGCGTCGCGACGAGGACGGCGCCGCGGGCCGCGGGGCGCGTCGTCGTCGCGAGGAGGACGGCGCCCACGGCGACCGAGAGGCTGCCGCAGATCGCGACGGCGGCCTCGACCCCGAACGACGGCAGCCACCAGAAGGCGCAGAGGAGCGGGCCCAGCGTGCAGCCGAGGGTGTTGAGCGCGGACGCGGCCCCGAGCCGGCGCCCGACCTCGGTCGGGTCGCGCGCGAACGCGCGGCCGGCGAACGGGAACGAGACCCCCATGAGGACCGTCGGGACGAGGACGAGGAGGCCGGCCTCCACCAGCGCGACCGTCATCCGGAACGCCTCGTTGCCGCCGAACGCCGCCGGCAGGAGGCCGAGGCCCCAGGCCGCCGCCGCGCCGGCCTGCGGGAGCAGCCGGGCCCAGGCGCCCGCGCACGCGAGGATGGCGACGCCGACGAGCGCCGTCGCGACGCCGTACGCGCGCACGGGCTCGACGCGGTCGGCGAGCCGCGCGCC
>JAEUHO010000141.1 GCA_016795345.1 Planctomycetia bacterium
CGCGCGCGGCGGGCTGCGGCTCGCGCTGCGGTCGCGGCCCCCGCGGGCCCTGCCGGACCGGTTCGACCTCGACGGTGCGCGCGCGGTCGAGCGCGCGGCGCTCGCGCGCGTGCCGGTCCACGCGATGCAGGTGGAGCTGGCGCTGCTGCCGGCGGCCACGCGCGACGCGCTGACGACGGCGGGGCCGCGGCCGCCCGACGGCACGCCCGCGGGTGTGACCCCGCGGGCCCGCGCCGTCGCCGAGGCGGCGCTGCGGGCGACCGCCGACACCGAGCTGCGCACGCCGCCGTCGCGGACGTTCCGGCCGTTCCTCGCGGCGCCGGTCGTCGAGGCCGTGCGCGGGCTGTCGGACGCGGCGCGGTTCGGGCGGCCCGGCTCCGGCGGCCCGCTGCGCGGCTGGCTGCGTCGGGCCCAAGGGTGGGCCAACCGCACGCCGGCCGCCGGGTTCCACCTGTCCCTCGACCGCTGGCTGCGCGGCCCGTGGGCCCGGTGGCTCGAGACGACGCTGCGCGCGGACCGGCTGGCGGCCCAGGGGCTCTGGAAGCCCGAGGGCGTCGCGCAGCTGGTCGCGACGTGGCGCGCGTCGGCGACCGGCGAAGGGTCGCGGGCGGTGTTCGTGGTCGCGGCGACGGTCGCGTGGGTGGACCGGGTGCGCGGGGTCCGGCCGTGACCGGGTGGCGGCGGTGAGCGGGCCTCGCGTCGGCGTCCACGCGCTCGCGCTCCGGACCGGCGGCGGGGTCACGTGGCTGCGGCGGCTCGTGCCGGCGCTCGCCGACGCGTGGCCCGAGGCGTCGCTCCACGTGCTCGCGCGGCCCGAGGCGGCCGGGCCCGTGGACGCGGTGCGGGCCCGCGCGACGTGGTCGCTGCGGCGGGCGCCGGGCGGCGCGGCGCGCGCGTTCGTCGAGGGCGGGCTCGCGCGCGCGTGGGCGCGCGACGCGGCGCTCGACGTGGTGCTCGTCGGGGCCGAGGCGGGGCCGGCGTCGTGGCCGTGCCCGCACGTCGTCGTGGCGCAGAACGTGAAGGTCGCGACCGGGCGCGGGCTGCGGTACGCGCTGCTGCGGCGCGCGGCGCGCGCGGCGGTGCGGGGCGCGGCGGCCACGGTGTTCGTGTCGGAGGCGCACCGGCGCGTCGCGGCGCCGGTGCTCGCGCCGCGCCGCGAGGTGGTGATCCCGCACGGCGTGGTGCCGCCGCCGCCGGGGCCGTGCCCGCGGCCGCTCGAGGGGCCGTACGTGCTCGTCGTCGCGACGGGGTACGCGCACAAGGACCTGCCGACGGCGGTGCGGGCCGTCCGCGCGGCGCGGCGGGCGGGCCGCCCCGAGCGGCTCGCCTGGGTCGGCGCGGCGGTGGACGCGGCGGTGGTCGCGGCCGTGCGCGCCGCCGCGGAGGGCGACCCGGGCCTGCTGGTCGAGGTCGGGCCCGTGGACGCGGCGCGCCTCGAGGCGTGGTACGCGCACGCGGCCGCGCTGCTGCTCCCGAGCCGCGAGGAGTCGTCGGGGATGCCCGTGGCGGAGGCGCTCGCGCGGGGCGTCCCGGTGGTCGCGAGCGACCTGCCAGCGCTCGTCGAGACCGCGGGGGGCGCCGCGCACCACCACCCGGTGGGCGACGCCGCGGCCGCGGGGGCCCTGCTGGCGCAGGTCCTTTCGTGCCCGGGGGATATGGCGGGGCGGCTAGAATCCGGGCGCGCGTGGGCGGCGACGCGGACCTGGGCGGACGCCGCCCGGCGCTACCGCCGCGTGCTCGAGGAGAGCCTCGTCCGCGCGACCGGCCCCGCCGCCCGATGAACGCCCTCCTCGAGAACCCGCTCTGGATCGTCGCGGCCCTCGCCGCCCCCCTGATCCTGCTGGTGCTCCCGTGGCGGAGCGGCTGGCTCGGGACGATCGCGGTGCTCGCGTGGGCGGACTCGTCCATGGTGTTCGGCGACGTCCCGCGCAAGATCCAGGTGCGGTTCGCCCTGCTCGCGCTGCTGGTGGTGCAGGGCGCCATCCGGCTCCGCGGCCGCGGCCGGGGCGCCGTGCCCGCCTTCCCGCTGATCGCCATCGCCCTGCTCGCCGCGCTCTCGACGTTCTGGTCGGAGACGCCGCTGCCGACGCTCGCGTTCGCCGGCAGCTTCGTCCTGTTCACGACGATCAGCCATGCGTTCGTCGCGCGGTACGGCGCGAACGGCCCCATGGCCCGCACCACCGTGAACCGCGTGGTGGGGGTGATGGTCGCGCTGATCGCGGTCGGCTTCCTGCCGCCCCTGCGCGTCGACGCGCTCCTCGTGTCGGGCCGCGTCCGCGGGTTCTTCGGCAACCCGAACGGCCTCGGGCTCACGTGCGCGCTCCTCGCGCCCTTCGCGGCGCTCGCGTTCTCCCGCGCCGTCGGCTCGCGCCGCGTCGCGGCGGGGGCGCTCCTCGCCGCGTTCCTCGGCCTCGCGTTCGTCTCGGGCAGCCGCACGGGGTTCGGCGGCGTCGTCGTCGGCGTCGCGACCACCTGGTTCCTGCTCCACCCGTCGCGTTTCCTCCTCGGCGCGGTCGCGGCGGGCGTGCTCGTCTCGCTCGCGTCGCTCGCGGGCGGCGACGTGGACCTCGAGTCGGGGCCGGTGGCCACGCTCGCGCGCACCGACACCGTCGCGCGCATCTCCGGGCGCCTCGAGCGCTGGGAGGCGGGCCTCGCGCGGTTCCGCGAGGCGCCGCTCCTCGGCCACGGGTTCCGCTCGAGCTTCGGCTACGGCACCGCGACGAGCGTCGACCCCGACGCGCCGGTCGAGGTGACGACGTCCGGCACGAACTACCACAGCCAGCACATCGAGACGCTCGTCGACCTCGGCGCCGTCGGCGAGGCGTTGTTCCTGCTCGTGCTGTTCGGCGCGCTCCGCCGCGCGCGGCGGGTGGCGGGCCGCCGCGCCGACCCGGCGGCCGCCGGGGTCGGCGCGGCGCTGGCGGGCTGGTTCGCCGCGGCGCCGATCGACTCGTTCTTCCACAACTGGTTCTTCGCCGTGAGCCCGTACGCGTTCCTCTACTGGTCGTTCGTCGGCCTCGCGGCGGGGCTCGACGCGAACCGGCCCGGCGCGGCGCCGCCGCCGCGGCCGCGGCTCCTCGGGCTGTCGCGCGCGGCGCGGGTGGGGGTCACGTGAGGCAGGTCGTCCAGGACTTCCGCTCCGGCACGGTGCGCCTCGTCGAGGTGCCGCCGCCCGCGCTGCGCGCGCGCTGCGTGCGCGTGCGCACCGTCGCGAGCGTCGTGAGCCCGGGCACCGAGCGGATGCTGGTCGCGCTCGCGCGCCGCTCGCTCGTCGGCAAGGCGAAGGACCGGCCCGACCTCGTCGCGCGCGTGTGGCGCAAGCTCCGGCGCGACGGCCTCGCGTCGGCGCTCCGGACCGTGAAGGACCGCCTCGGCGCGCCGGTGCCGCTCGGGTACGCCGCCGCGGGCGTCGTCACCGACGCGGGCGACGGCGTGGACGGCCTCGTCGTCGGCGACCGCGTCGCGTGCGCGGGCGCGGGCTGGGCCAACCACGCCGAGGTCAACGTCGTCCCCCGCAACCTCGTGGTCCGCGTGCCCGACGGCGTCGCGACGGCCGACGCCGCGTTCGCGACGCTCGGCGCCATCGCGCTCAACGCGGTCCGCGCGGCCGAGGTGCGCCTCGGCGACCGCGTGGCGGTCGTCGGCGCCGGGCTCCTCGGCGCGCTCGTGGTCCGCATCCTGCGCGCCGCCGGCGCGCGCGTGCTCGCCGTCGACCCGGAGCCCGCCCGCCGGACCCGGGCCGCCGCCGACGGGGCCGAGTCCGTGGCCGCGCCCGAGGTCGCGTCGGTCGCCGGCAGGGCGTTCACCGGCGGCGTCGGCGTCGACGCCGTCATCGTCGCGGCGGCGTCGGCCGACGACGCGTCGCCCATGGCGCTCGCCGCCGACCTCGTGCGCCGCGCGGGCCTCGTCGTGGCGCTGGGCGACGTGCCGCTGGCGGTGCCCCGCCGGCTCGTCTACGCGAAGGAGGCGACGGTGCGCGTCGCGACGTCGTACGGCCCCGGCCGCTACGACCGCGCGTACGAGGAGGGCGGCCGCGACTACCCGCTCGCCTACGTGCGCTGGACCGCGGGCCGCAACCTCGAGGCCTTCCTCGGGCTGCTCGCGTCGGGCGCGGTCAAGGTCGCCGACCTCGCCGCCGACGTCCCGCTCGCCGACGCGGTCGCGTCGTACGAGCACCTCCTCGCGGGCCGCACCGGCGGCAAGGCCTTCCGCTTCGTCTACCCCGACGCGCCCGCGGGGCCGGCCGCGCCCCCGCCGGCCCCCG
>JAEUHO010000174.1 GCA_016795345.1 Planctomycetia bacterium
AGCGCGCGGCCCCGGAACGACGCGGCGCGCCGGTCCGGCGGGACCGGCGCGCCGAGGGGAGTGGCCTGCGGGGCTCGGGTCAGCGGGCCGACAGCGGCACGAACGGCCGCTTGAGCGCGCCCGTGTAGATCTGCCGCGGGCGGTTGATCTTGGACGACGGGTCGTCCCGCATCTCCTTCCACTGCGCGATCCAGCCCGGCAGGCGGCCGAGGGCGAACATGACGGTGAACATGTCCGTCGGGATGCCCAGCGCGCGGTAGATGATGCCGCTGTAGAAGTCGACGTTCGGGTAGAGCTTGCGGCTGACGAAGTACTCGTCCCTCAGCGCGATCTCCTCGAGGTTCTTCGCGATCTCGAGCATCGGGTCGTTGACGCCGAGGGCCTTCAGCACGTCGTCGGCGGCGGCCTTGAGGATCTTGGCGCGCGGGTCGAAGTTCTTGTAGACGCGGTGGCCGAAGCCCATGAGCTTGAACGTCGAGTTCTTGTCCTTCGCCATCGCGACGTACTTCTTGTAGTCGCCGCCGTCGGCGCGGATCTTCTCGAGCATCTCGATCACTTCCTGGTTGGCGCCGCCGTGCAGCGGGCCCCAGAGCGCGGCGATGCCGGCGGCGATCGTGGCGAACAGGTTCGCCTGGCTGCTGCCGACCATGCGCACCGTGGACGTCGAGCAGTTCTGCTCGTGGTCCGCGTGGAGGATGAGCAGCATGTTGAGCGCGCGCTCGACGACCGGCGAGATCTTGAACGGCTCGCTCGGCACCGAGAACATCATGTTCAGGAAGTTGCCGCAGTACGACAGGTCGTTCCGCGGGTAGACGAACGGCTGGCCGACGCTCTTCTTGAACGAGAACGCCGCGATCGTCGGGAGCTTCGCGACCAGGCGGGCGATGTTGAGGTCGGTCGTCCCGTTCGCGCTGTCGGGGTAGTACGTCGAGAGCGACGCGACCATGGCGGCGAGGATGGCCATGGGGTGCGCGTGCGGCGGGTACCCCTCGAAGAACTTCTTCATGTCCTCGTGGAGGAGCGTGTGGCGCGTGATCAGGTCGCTGAACGCCTTCCACTCGTTGGCGTTCGGGAGCTTCCCGTAGATCAGCAGGTAGGCGACCTCGAGGAACGACGCCTGCTCGGCGAGCTCGTCGATGGGGTAGCCGCGGTACTGGAGGATCCCCTTGTCGCCGTCGATGAAGGTGATCGCGCTCAGGCAGGCCCCGGTGTTGCCGTAGCCCGGGTCGAGCGTCACGGCGCCGGTGGTGTCCCGGAGCTTGCGGATGTCGATGGCGCGCTCGCCCTCCGAGCCGACGACGACCGGGAGGTCGTAGTCCTTGCCGTCGAGGGTGAGGCGGGCGGTCGTGGCGGCCGAGGGCTTCTCCGTCGCCGTGGGCACCTGCGGATTCATGCCGGTCTCCTTGGGGCTCTCTACCCATGCGCTCCCCGTGCGCCGATCCGCTCCGGGGACCGTCGCGCCGCAAGCGCCGTCAGGCACTCGACTTCGGAGCGACGTCGCCGCCGGAGCGGACCGACGTAGGGAATCGGTGCCCCCACCCTAGCAACGCCCGTTCCGCCCACGGGAGTCCGTCCCACCCGCCCCCCGGGCCACCCCGTCGGAGGCGGGCGTTCGTCCCGGGCCGTCCCGGGCGCGGCCCCCGCGCGGGACCGCGAGGCCCGTACCATCGCGGTCCCCCAACCGAGGCCCCGCCCATGGACGCGACCCCCGCCCTCCTCCGCGAGCTGATCGAGCTGCAGCGCCAGACGATCCGCCTGCAGAAGTTCCAGATCTCGCTCACCGCCGAGCTGGTCGTCTACCACAGCTGGGCGGCGTCGAAGTTCCAGTCGGTCCCGGCGCTCGAGAAGGCCGTGATGACGACCGTGAAGCGCATCCGGAAGACCGTCGAGAAGGTCGCCGCGGGCAAGGCGCTCCCGAAGTAGCGGTCCCGGGCCCGCCGACGCGAGGCCCGCCCGCCGGCGCCCCTCGGTCAGCGGGCGCGCCGGGCCTGCTGGCTCGCCGCGTCGAGCGTCTGCAGGAACGCCGAGCGGTCGCGGTCCGTGAACGGCGCCGGGCCTCGGGTCCGGGTGCCCGACTCGCGCAGCTGCGCCAGGAGGTCGCGCATCGCGAGGGCGGAGCCGATGTCGTCGTCGGTGAAGCGCCGCCCCGTCGGGTGCACGACGGCCGCGACCTTCGGCAGGCACCGCGCCGCGAGCGGCGTGTCGGCGGTCACGACGACGTCGTCCGCGGCGGCGTGGTCCACGATCCAGTCGTCGGCCGCGTCGGCGCCCTGCGGGACGAGGATGCGCTCGACGCGCGCGTCCGTGGGACCGTCCACGCCGCCGTTCGCGACGAGGACCATGGTGAGCCCGTAGCGGACGGCGACCTTGTGGATCTCCGTCTTCACGGGGCAGCCGTCGGCGTCCACCAGGATGCGCATGCGCGCACGCTACCCGCGTCCCCCCCCCGCGCCGCCCGCGGACCGACCCTGTCGCCCGGGGACGGGCCCCGCGTCAGCGCTTCGCGTTCAGGGCGGCCCGGTGGGCGGCGAGGTCCTTGTCGAGGGCCGCGAGGGTGGCGTCGTCGAAGACGGCGTCCACCGCCTCCGACCCCGACGCCGTCTCGAGACGGGTCAGGAACGCCTTGAACAGGTCGCGGTGCTTCTGCGTGCCATGCTGGAGCAGGTGGAGGAACAACCACGCCTGCGCGTACGAGTGCGGCGACGTCGCGTAGAAGTCGCGCGGCTTGATCCGCACCCAAGCCTTCAGCGGGACGAGGTCCTTCCCCGCGAGCGCGTCGAGGTACTCGGCCCGCGCCATGTCGGTGCGGAGCTCCCCCGCCACGCGCTTCATGCCCTCGTAGTAGACCGCGAGACCCTCGTCGAACCAGACGGGCGGGTCGGGCAGCAGGCGGTCGAGGTACTGATGGAACCCCTCGTGACGGATCGTCACGATCATCTCGTCCCGGCTCTCGAGGTTCCAGATGAGGAGCTGCTTGAGCATGGGGCTGTAGATGCCCGCGGCGTTCTCCATCCCCTTCCCGCCGAAGAGCGACGAGTCGCCGCGGTACCGCTCGAACCCGGCCTTCCCGGAGAAGAGGTAGACGCGGTAGAGGCGCTTCGGGCCGGCCTTGAGCGGCCGCACCCGCACGCGGTACTGCGTCAGGGCCTCCTCGAGCACGCCCGCCGCAACCTTGCAGATCTCGACGTCGATGTCCGACACGACGTGGTAGTTGGCCGACTTGAACTCGAACGACTTCGGCCAGTCCGGGCCGTTGAGCGCGCGGACCACGAACTTCCCCAGCGCGTCGAGCCGGGGCGACGACAGCCGCCGCCTCGCCGCGGCATCGACCGCCGCGCGCGCGTCGTCTGGGCGGCCGGCGAGGAGCGCGTACATCGTCGCGGCCTCGAACACCGCCAGGGGGGCCTTCGGGCTCGCCGTCGCGGCCCGCATCGCGACCGCGAACTCGTCGTCGCGGCCGAGCTCGTAGAGCACCATCGCCTTGACGAGCAGCGCCTGCACGGAGTCCTTGTCGGCCGCGATGACCCGGTCGATCGCCGCCAGCGCCTTGTTCGGCTCGTCGAGGCCGAGGTGGGCCCGCGCCTCGAGGAGCCCCAGGAGCCGCTCGGGGGCGCCCCGCTTCCGCAGCGCCTCGATGGCCTCGAGCGCCCCGGCGAAGTCGTCCGCCGCCACGCGCTTCGCGAGGTCGAGCAGGTCCGCCGCGAGCTCGGGCGGGACCTCCTCGTCCGGCGCGTCGTCGCCGTCGTCCGCGGACGCCGCCGTCGCGGGCTCGGCCGGCGCGTCGAAGACCCACGCCGGCAGCACGCTCCGCACGTCGAAGGTGCGCTCGAACGCGGCGCGGCGCGCGTCCACCACCGCGTCGAGCTGGCCCTGGATCCACGACGGCTCGATCTGCCCGCTCACGACGATCTCGGACCATCCCTTGAGCCCCAACGTGAAGAAGCCGAACGTGCTCGCCGCCTTCGCGGCGCTCCCGAGCGGCGAGCCGTTCAGCGTCGCGCTCACCCGGGCCGAGGTCACCGCGACCTCGAACCGGTACGGCTTCCCGGCGTTCGCGGGGCTGATCTCCTTCTCGAAGAGCACCTTCCGCTCGTCGCCGTCGTGCTCGACGATCCGCGCGGGCAGCCAGACCGACTGGTTGCCCTCGTCGTAGGGCGCGATCCCGAAGTAGACGCGCCACATCCGCATCTCGCCCGACTTCGGGTTGTCCTCGAGCCCCACCGTCACCATCGGCGCGTCGTCCGTCTTGCGGGGGTACGAGGCCCCCTTCACCGCAACCGTGAACGGGCCGCGGAATCGGGCGGGGAACAAGAGGCTGCCCTTCTCGAGCGTCTTGAAGTCGTTCGGCTTGCCGGCTTCGTACCGGATCTCGATGTCGCCCGTCTTCGACACGAACTTCTTGAGCGTCCCCTTCACCACGCTCTGGGGGTCCGGGGGCGGGCAGTCCGCGCAGAACGCGAGTCGCCGTGCGAGGTCCTCGAGGTCGGGGCGCGCCGCCCGCGCGTAGTCCTGCTCGCGGTGCTTCTCGAGGGTCGTCTTCAGGTGGGCGAGCCCCTCCTTCCCGCGCCCGGCCGCGAGGTGCGCCTTCGAGGCGTCGAGCGCGGCGCGGAACGCCTTCTCGTTGCCCGCGGCCGGCGCCGCGACCGGGCCGTCCGCGACCGCCGGGCGAAGGCTCGCCACGAGCACGACGACCCCCACGCCCCCCGCCCATCGGCTTGCCCACCCCATCACCGCCTCCCTTCCGAGGGCGACCCCTCCGCGCAAAGGGTACCGCGCCCGCGGGCCTGCGGCGAGACGCCTCCCCGAACGTAGGATGCAGCGATGCGCCGGACGGGCCTCGCGTACCTCGGGCTCCTGCTCGCCGCCCTCGGCGGGCTCGGGTTCTTCCTCCTGCGGCCGTCCGGCCCGGACGGCGTCGAGACCGACGACCCCGCGGCCGAGGCGGCGCGCGCCGGCGCGCGACCGTCCGCGCTCGAAGGACGCGGTCGAGCCCCCGGGACGCGAGGCCCGGTCGCCGGCGCCACCGCCCCTTCCCCCGACGGCGCGGGCGCCGCCCCCGCCGCCCGCGCGGCCGGCCCCACCCGCGTCGACGGCCGCGTCATCGACGAGGCGGGCCGGCCGATCGAAGGCGCGCGTGTCACCGCCGTCGGGGCCCCCGCGCCGGCGCCGACGACGCTCACCGGGCCCGACGGGCGGTACACGCTCGACCTGCCGCCGCCGGGCGCGTTCCCGCTGCGGATCGAGGTCCCCGGCGGCGAGACGCTCGAGGCCGTGGTGAACGACACGGCCGCGGACGTCGTGGCGTCGCGCACGCCCACGTTCCCGATCGCGGGGCGCGTCGTGGACGCGGCGACGGGCGAGGGCGTCGGCGGCGTGCCGGTCACCGCGCGGCCCGCGGCCTCGCCCGACGGCGACGGGCCGACGGCCACGACGGCCGCGAACGGCGCGTTCGTCGTCGGGGTGCGGGTCGCGGGGACGTACGTGCTGCACGTCGGCGCGCGAGCGCTCGGCGACGGTGCCGACGCCGCGGTGGCGGCGTACGTCCCCGCGCGCGTCGAGGGGGTCGCGACCGGGACGACCGACGTCGTCGTGCGGCTCGCGGCGGGCCTCGCGATCGAGGGGCGCGTCCTCGACGACGCGGGCGACCTCGTCGCGCGGCCGCTGCGCGTGGACGTCGTCGGGCGGACGGCGCGCGGCGACCCGGACTGGTCGCGCCGGCGCGCCGTGCGGCTCCCCGACGGCGCGTTGCGGGTGCCGGGGCTCGCGCCGGGCCGCTACGACGTGTGGGTGCGCCCCGAGCCGGGCAAGGCCGACACCGCCGGCGCGCCCCTCTCGGCGGGCGTGCGGCGCGACGTCGAGGCGGGCGCGACGGGCGTCGAGGTGAGGCTCGCGCGCGGCCTCGTGCTCGCGGGGCGGTTGGTGGACGCGCACGGCGACGCCGTCACGGGGCGCGGCGAGGTCGTCGCCCTGCCCGAGGGCGCCACGGACCGCAACCTCGCGGTGCG
>JAEUHO010000457.1 GCA_016795345.1 Planctomycetia bacterium
CAGGACGCGCACGCCGCGGTGATCGCGCGCGACCCCGGGCCGCGGGACCTGCAGCAGTGCGCGGACGCGGCGATGCGCCTGCGCGCGGAGTACCTCCACGCGGCGGGGCGCGCCGACGAGATCGCGTTCCATTTCGTGAGCGGGTTCCGCTGCGACTTCGCGACGTTCGCGTCCGGGCGGCGCGTGGAGGTGAGGGGGAACGACGCGCGGTGGGTCGCGGGCGGCGCGGCGGACGCGTCGGAGGCGGCGCTCGGGCGCTATCTCGACGTCGTGTACGCGTACGCCGGCACGGCGTCGCTGCCGCGCGACGTCGAGGCGGTGCCGTCGGGCGCGCCGGCGCCGGGCGATCTGTACGTGAAGCCCGGGTCGCCGGGCCACGCGATGATCGTCGTGGACGTCGCGACCCGCGGCGCGACGACGTACGTGCTCCTGGCCCAGAGCTACATGCCGGCGCAGGAGATCCACGTCGTGCGCAACCCGGCGGGGGGCGCGGACGACCCGTGGTACGCCGTCGGCGAGGGCCCCGCGCTCGAGACGCCGGAGTGGCGGTTCCCCTGGGGCGCGCTGCGGCGGTTCCGCGGGGCGCCGTAGCGCGGGGGGCTGGCGCCGCGCGGCGCGCCCCGTCACCAGGCGGCGTCGAGGCGCGCGCGGAACGCGTCGCGGTCGGCGCGGCCGGGCCGCCCCGCCGGGCGCGTCCACCCGGCCGGGGCGCCGACGCGCGCGAGCAGCGTCTCGAGCGCGACGCGGGCGACGTCGGCGTCGGGGTCGGTGAGCCAGTGCCACAACGCGAGGAGGTCCTCGTCGGTGCCGGCCGCGTCGGCGGCGCGGCGTGCCGCCGCGATCCGCGACGGGGCGCCGACCGGCGCGGCGTCGAAGGCGTCGAGGGCCTCGCGGAGCGCCGCGCCGGCCGACGAGAACCACGGCGTGCCGGGACCGCGGCCGCGACGCGCCGTCACCTCCGCGCCGGCGGGGACGTAGACCTCGCGGTCGCCGGCCTCGAAGGCGATCCGGCCCGAGGTCACGCGCACGTGGGCGTCGCCGTCGGGGAGCGCCGTGAGCACGTAGCGGCAGCCGAGGTCCACGCAGCGGCCCGCGCCGGTGTCCACCTGGAAGAGCCGTGGCCGGACGTCGGCGGCGATGCTGGCCTCGATGGCGCCGCGCTCGAGGTAGAGGCGCGCGAGGTCGGCGCCGAGGGCGCGCACCTGCACGCGGGCGCCCGGGCGGACGGTGACGCGGCCCACCGCGTCGAGGACCACCTCGCGGGCCGCGTCGTCGCCCGCGGTGACCCACGCGCCCGCCGCGAGCGGGCGCCCGGCCTCGTCGCGCGCCACGATCGG
>JAEUHO010000208.1 GCA_016795345.1 Planctomycetia bacterium
CCGGCGACCCGTCGGGGCTGCCGGGCGGGCCCACCGGGCGCCCGGGAGGCGGCGTCCCGGCGGCCGGCGGCGCGGCCGGCGGCGCGGCGTCGGCGGACGGCGACGGCTCCGGCGGGCGCGGCGGCGCGTCGAGCTCGCGCGCGAGCGCGGCCGCGCGCGCGAGGCCGGCGGTCTCGCGCTCCGTGGGCTTCGCCAGCGCCTTCACCGCCGCGGTGTAGCGCGCGAGCGCCGTCCGCGCCTGGGTCGCCGCGGACGCGGCGACGTCCTTCCGCGCGGGGTCGGGCGCGGCCTCGCGCCACAGCCGCACGAGGATCGCGGCCGAGAAGAGGTCGACCTCGGGATAGTCGCGGGCCCGGTCGAGCGAGCGCAGGCGTTCGATCGCCTGCATGCCCGACAGGTCGTGGTCGCTGCCGAGCTGCGCGGAGAGCTCGGCGATCCGCAGCCAGCCGAACACGAAGTCGGGGAACGTCGCCACCGCGTCGCGGTACCGCAGCAGCGCCTCCTCGGGCCGGCCGTCGCGGCGGAGCGTCTCGCCCTGCTCGAACAGCCGCCGGGCCGCGGCCAGGCTCTCGCCCGAGGCCTTGGGGTCCATGGCGACGAGGTTCGCGAGCTTCTCGCGGTCGTCGTCGGCGTAGGGCCCGTCGGGCTCGAGCGCCAGCGCCGCGCGGTACTCGTCGGCGGCGCCGCGCACGTTCTTCTCGAACCACTCGTCGTACGCCGCGAGCCGCGCGGGGTCGGGGGGCGTGCCGTCGGCGGCCGGCTTCGGGCGCGGCCGCAGCTGGTGCGCCAGGAAGAACGCGCTCCCGCGCTGGCGGCGGCAGGCCGCGAGCGCGCTGCGGATCCCGGCGTCCGCGGGGGCCTTCTCGTGGGCCGCGGCGTACGCCTTCAGCGCGCCGTTGAGGTCCTGGCGCGCGATGGCGATGTCGCCGAGGAGGTGGTCCGCGGCGGCGGCCATGGGGTCGGCCTTCCCGGCGGCGACGGCCAGCGCGCTGCTGCGCTCCCACTCGTTGCCGTCGAGCGCCTTGCGGCCCTGCTCGACGAGGATCGCGGCGAGCGCGCGCGACGCGGGCCCGCGGACGGGCTCGACGGACGCCGCCGACACCGCGTGTTTCGCCGCCGCCTCGAGGTCGCCCGCGATGCGGTAGAGCTGCGAGAGGTCGAGCGCGGTGCGCGGGTCGCGCGGGTCCACGCGCCGCGCCTCCGTGAGCTCGCGCTGCGCCTCGCGCAGCAGCGTGGTCCGCTCGCCGCCCGAGAGCGACATGGCCTGGTAGACGGCCGCCTTGCCCCGGCGCACGGCCGGCACCTCGGGGAACGCGAGCGCCGCCGCGTTGAGGCGGCCGAGGACCGCCGTGCTCTCGCCGCGCTCGAGGTCGATCTCGGCGGCGAGCAGCGCGGGCCCGGCCCACGGCAGGTCCGCGCGGTCCGCCAGCGCCCGCGCCCGCGTCGCCACCGCGTCGAGCGCGGCGCGCGCCGCGGCGAGCGCCGCCTCGTCGTCGGTCCCGGCCGCGATGCGCGCGCGGGCCGTGGCCTCGGTCCGGTCGACGACGAGGCCGTGGTAGGTCACCAGCGGGTCGTCCGGCGCGCGGCGGGCGAGCGCGTCGAGGTCGCGGCGCGCGCCCGGCAGGTCGGCGTGGCGGCCGCGGAGCATGGCGCGCAGGAGGCGCGCGGTGTCCACCACCTTCGCCGCGCGGCTGTCCGCCGGCAGCTCGACGCCCGCGAGCGCGACGGCCTCGGCGAGCCGCGCCGCGCCGCCGTCCTCGTCGCCGCCCACCAGCAACGCGATGCCGCGCAGGAGCGCCTCGGCGGCGGCCCGCTCCGACGTCGGCGGGCCCAGCACGGCCTCGGCGGCCGGGAGCGCGCGCCGGGCCTCCTCGTCGAGCACCAGGAAGCCGACGTCGAGCCGCGGCGGCCCGAGCCGGACCACCTCCGCGACGACGCGCGCGGCCTCGGCGGGACGGCCCGCGCGCTCCTCGGTCACGGCCTCGAGCAGGCCGGCCCGCGCCTCGAGGTTCTTGATCCAGCGCGCGCCCGCGGCGGCCTCGCGGGCCTTGCCGTAGCGGAGGCGCGCGTCGCGGAAGCGGCCGAGCATCAGCAGCACGTCGGCCGCGCCGAGGTGCACCTCGGCCTCGCCGGCGCCCGCCTCGACGGCGCGGTCGTAGAGCTCGAGCGCCTTCTCGAAGTCCGCCCGGTCGCGCGACAGGCGCGCCCCCGCCGCCGCGCCCTCCGCGAGGCGGCGCCGGAAGTCGAGCCACAACGTCCGGGCCTCGGCGTCGCCCGGGAACAGGTGGGCGAGCGCCTGGTACCTCCGCTCGGCGCCGGCGACGTCGTCCCGCGCGATCGCGATCCGCAGGTCGACGAGGCGCAGCTCGCGCGGCGTGCCGAGGCGGCGGCTCGCGGCGTCGAACACGACCTTCGCCTCGGCCTCGCGGCCCGCGTTGGTCAGCGCGACGACGAGCATCCCGACGGTGTCGGGGTGGTCGGGCCGCAGCGCGCGCGCGCGCTCGAGCGCCGCCGCCGCCTCGCCGCTGCGCGACGGCCCGCCCGTCGTCAGCAGCAGCTGGCCCAGCCGCCACCACGCCTCGTACAGCCGCGGCGCGAGGACCGTCGTCTCCCGCCACGCGAGCATGGCCGCCTGGAAGTCGGCCTCGCGGTCGCGCGGGTCGCCGGGCAGCTGCGCGCGGGTCTCGAAGGCGTTGGCGACCGCGCCCTTGGCCCGGCCGCGCAGCTCGTCGCGGTCGCGCCACGCCCCGGCGTCGGCCGCGGCGCCGGCGTCGGTCACCGCGTCGAGCGCCACCGACACCGCGTCGTTCGCGAGGCGCCGCGCGCCGTCGGGGTCGACGTCGCGCCGCAGGAGCGCCTGCGCCGCCACCGTCGTCGAGAGGACCACGCGGGCCTGCGCCACCAGCTCGAGGCGGCCCAGCGCCGTCGCGTTCGCGACCGCGCGCCGCGCGTCGGCCTCGGCGTCGCCGAACCGGAGGCGGGCCCGGCGGTCCACCGCGCGGTTGAGCGCCGCGATGGCGCTCGTCGGCTCCTTCGCGAGCGTGTCGGTCCACAACGTCTCGCTGTCGGCCCAGACCGGCCCGCGGGCCCACGCCAGCACGCCGAGGACCGCCACGGCCACGACGACGGCCAGGGGGCGCGCGCCGCGCAGGCGCGTGCACGCCGCCGCCAGGACGACGTAGAGCCCGACGGCGGGCAGCAGCAGGTAGCGGTCGCTGCGCAGGATCGACGTCGTCGGCCAGAGGTTGTTGACCGGCACGAGGCCCAGGAGCCACATCCCGCAGCCCGCGGCGAGCCACGGCCGCCGCCGCGCGAGGCCGACGACGAGGCCGACGACGGCGGCGACCGCCAACGCGACGCCCGCCCAGGCGTACGGGTCGGCCCACGACCCCGCGGGGTCCACGGGATAGTCGGCCGAGAGCCCCGACGGCCAGAGCAGCGAGCGCAGGTACCGCGCGTGGACGCCCGCCATGGCGGCGACGAGCGACGCGAACGGCACGTC
>JAEUHO010000212.1 GCA_016795345.1 Planctomycetia bacterium
CACGTGCCGTCGGCCCCGACGCGCGCGGACCACCCGCCGCGGCGCGCGTCGGCGTCGTCGCCCGTCGGGATCGCGACGACGAACGCGTCCGCCGCGGGGCGGCCGTCGCGCCGCGTCACGGTGGCCACGACGGAGCCCGCCGCGCCGGTCCACGCACGCGCCCGGCGCAGCGAGCCCCCGCAGCGGCATCCGCCGCAGCTCCAGCACCCCGAGCACAACAGCAGCTCGTCGGACGCCGCCGCCGGCAGGTCGATGGTGAACCGCAGCGGCCGGGACGGGTCCGTCCCGAGCGCGCCCGCCACGCACCCCCCGCGCCCGCCGTCGTCGCTCCACACGTTGACGTCGAGCTCGACCGACGCGCCTCGCAGCGCGGGCACGCCGTGAACGCGGACGCCGCCGACGACGGGTTCGGCCGACGCCTCGCACCGCTCGCCGGCGACCGTCGCGCCGATCGAGACGTCCCCGAAGTCCATCCACGTGGGGGGCACCGCGCCGCCGACCGTGAACTCCACGACGATGTCGGCTTCGGGGACGACCGGCCACACGACGGACAACGTGGAGGCGTACCGCGACACGGGGATCAGGTGTCCGGGGAATCCGACCTCGGCATAGCCCGGGGCGTGGCGGGGGTCGATCCCGAGGTACAGGCTCGCCACACGATCCCCTGCCCGCGCGAGCAGCGCCGACGCACCGTTCTCGAACGACGGCGGGACCGACTCGACCTCCGCGGGCGCCGCGTCCGCGGCGTCGCGCGGCGACGGCGGCGCCGGCGGCTTCGGGAGCGCGCGCGAGGTCCAGCGCGCCCCGGGCACCACTCGGCCCGTGGTCGCGTCGACGATCGACACGGTCACGAGGACGCGGCGGCTCGGCGCCTCCCGCGGGGTTCCGGGCGCCGATCCCGACGGCGGCGGCGGCGCGGTGCCGACCTCCAGGACGGGCGGCGGCGCCGCACGAGGGAGGCCCCACGCCCGCAGCATCGGCGGCCGCGCGGCCGGGGCGTCGGCGGGCGCCTCGGGCGCGCGGTCCTCGGCGGCCAGCGGGCCTCGCGGTCCCGCGCCGGCTTCCGCCGACCCGAACGCGTACGCCGCGCCGGCGGTCGCGAGGAGGAGGCCGACGAGGACCGGCGGGGCACGCATCCGCCCCGGCAAACGGCCCGCGACGACGCGGGTTCACGGGAAGCGGCGGTCCGTGCGGGAGGAGAAGGGCGGACGGGGGTGGGTTGCGCCGGTGGAGGATCGGGTCGGATCGGTTTCTGCCGGCGGCCCACGTCCCGTCCGCCCGAGAGCGGACGCGCGACGGTGACGTCGCATCCCCTAGGAGGGGCCGTCGGGGCCTCCCCCCTCGCGCGGCGTGGACGGCCGCTCCGACGCGGGCCCCGTCAGCTCGACGCGGGCGGCCACGCCGGGCCGCGCGTCCACCGTCTGCTCGACGCGGCGGTCGCCGAATCGGGCCTCGACCCGCGTCCGCCCCGCGGGGAGGCCTCCGACGAGTCGTCGCCCGTCCGCGCCGATGCGAGGCCGCACGCGCTGTCGCGCGCCGTCGAAGTCCATCCAGACGCCGATGCTGGGCTGCACGTCGAGCTCCGCGCCGGTGGCCGGCGTCCCGTCCGCGTGCCGGACGAAGACCTCGAGCGACACGGGTTCCCCCTCGCGGACGTCGACCGTCGTCCCCGCGCTCGGCGTGACCTCGAACGGGACCTCGGACGCGACGAGCCCGGGTTCGGCGAGCCGCAGCACGTACGTCCCGACCGGGAGCGCGTCGAGGCGCAGCGTGCCGTACGCGTCCGTCGGCCCCGACCAGGCGCCGTACCGTGCGGCGGCGTCGGCCCCCGTCGGGATCGCGGCCGCGAACGCGCCGACCGCGGGCCGACCGTCGCGTTCCGTCACGTGGGCGACGACCGACCCCGTCGCCCCACCCCA
>JAEUHO010000231.1 GCA_016795345.1 Planctomycetia bacterium
GCGCGGCGGCGGCGGCCACCGGAAGGCCGCGGGCTGCACCGTGAAGGACGACGACCTCGCGCGCGTGCGCGAGGCCCTGACCGCGGAGGTCGCCGCGGCCCTGGAACGCACGCCCCGCGCGTGAAGCTCGTGAACGACGCACCGCACGAGCCGGCCGCCACGTACGCCGGGCGCACGAAGTACGACGCCCCGGGCCGCGCGGCCCGCTACGCCCGCCGGAGCGCCCGCCGCGACGCGGAGGAGCGCGCGTTGCTCGCGCGCGTGCTCCCCGCCGCCGCGGCCGGCGCCACGGCCCTCGACGCGCCCTGCGGCGTGGGGCGGCTCGCGGAGTTCCTGCTCGAGCGGGGTTTCGCCGTCCGCGGCGCCGACCTCTCGCCCGCCATGCGCGAGGGCGCCGAGGCCGCGCTCGGCCCCCACCCGCGCTGGCTCGGCGCCGAGCCCCGCGACCTCGAGGCCGCGCCCACCGCGACGGCCGCGACGTACGACCTCGTGTTGTGCTTCCGCTTCCTGCACCACCTCCCCGACGCGGCGGCCCGCGCCCGCGTCCTCCGCTCGCTCGCGGCCCGCGCCCGCGGCCCGGTGATCGTCTCCTACCACCACCCCGTCAGCGTCCACCACGTCGCACGCGCGCTGCGCCGCCTCCTCACCGGACGGCGCGGCGACCGCCACGCGCTGACGACGTCGCGCCTCGCGCGCGAGGCGGCCGCGTGCGGGCTGCGGCTCGAACGCGCGGTCGGCGTCGCGCCGTACCGCCGCGACCTCTGGGTCGCGGTGCTCACGCCGGTCGCGGCGGCACGGTGAGGCCGAGCGTCGCGGCCGCGAGCCGCAGGTCGTCCCATACGGCGCGACGGGCCTCCGGGTAGCGCAGGACGTACGACGGGTGGAACGTCGGCAGCGCGGGGCGCCCGTCGGGCGTGCGCAGCACCTGGCCGCGCATCGCGGTGATCCCGCGGGTCGTCTGCAGGACCGTCTTGAGCGCCGGCGCGCCGAGGAGCAGCAGCAGCTCCGGGTCGAGGAGCCGGATCTGCTCGTCGAGGTAGGGCCGGCACGCCGCGACCTCGTCGGGCCCGGGATCGCGATTGCCCGGCGGGCGGCACTTCACGACGTTCGCGATGTAGACGTCCTCGCGGGCGAGGCCGATCGCGAGGAGCATCCGCGTGAGCAGCTGCCCCGCGGCGCCGATGAACGGCCGCCCGCTCGCGTCCTCCTCGGCGCCGGGGGCCTCGCCGATCACCATCAGCCGCGGCCGGCGCGGGCCCTCCCCGAAGACGACGGACTGCCGCGTCTCGCACAGCCGACACCGTCGGCAGGCCGCCGCCTGGGCCGCGACGGCGTCGAGCGGGTCGTCCGGCGCGGGGCCCTCGGCCGCCGCACCGCGGGCCCCCGCGGCGACCGGGGTGGCCGCCGCATCCCCCCCGGCGGCGCCCGGCTCGGACGCCCCCCCCGGGGCCGCGGGGAGCGCCCGTTCCGCGGGGGCCCCAGCCGCCACGGGGCCCCCCGGAGTCGCGGGGACCCCCGGGGCTGCCGGAATCCCCCCCTCCGGACCGCGAGGCCCGGCCGCCGCCGGGTCCGGCGCGGTCCGCGGCGCGTCGCCGCCCCCCGCGGCAAGCCCGCCGCCCGCCGCCGCCCCCGCGTCAGGACGCGGTCCGGGCCGGCCCGCCGGCGGACGACCCGCCGTGCCGCTGGACGCCCCCCCCGGTGCCTGGGCCGCCGGCCCACCGACCTCCCCCAGGTCGAGGCGTCCGACGGCCCCCCGGACCCACTGGACGTACAACAACGCTTCGAGCCGCGGATCGGAGGGGGCTTCGGCGGCGCTCACGGACGCCACGCTACCGCCGGACGACGACACCGATCCGGGCCGCATCGAGCGTGACGACGACGTGACACGGGGGGGCTACGTAAGAGGCCACACCACGGGTGGTTCCGACGGCGGTCGGACTGGCCGGGTGCGGGTCCGCGCGTGCGCCGACCCTGGCCGATCTGCCCGTCTCGGCGGGCCCGCGACCAGGGATTCGTTGACACGCGTTCCCGTGCCTTGCTAGAACCCCGCCCGTGTCTGGGCAGGAGGTCGCGGCAGGCGTTGCCTGTCACGTCCTCGTTTCAGAGGGTTCCGGAGGGTTTTTCGTCGTTTCGCGGAGGTCCGTGGCCACGGACCTGGGTGGGTCGCGCCACCCAGGCGGTTCCGTGGGCCCCGGAGCCGATGCGTCCGCACGAAAGGATGGTTGCCGGATGAAGCGCTCGCTCCTCGTTGGTCGTGTCCTTCTCGGTGTCGCGCCGGTCGTGACGCTCTCGGCGTGCCTGCGGCACACCGCGCCGGTCGAGGGAGGCCTCGCGGCCTCGAGCTCCTCGGCCGCGCCGGCGTGCCTCGCGCCCTCGAGCGCGCTGCCGCGCCCCGCGCTCGGCCTCGCGTCGGGTCCGGCGGACGACGCCGCTCCCGCGGCGGGCCCCCAGCAGCCGCCGCCTGCGCCCGCGCAGACGCCGGAAGACGTCGCCGCCGCGCAGCGCCGCGCCGAGGAGATCCTCGCCGCCAACCGCCGCGTGCTGGTGGACGAGTACATCGCGAAGGCCCGCGCCGCCGCCGCCAACGCCGACATCGACGGCGCCCGCGCGTGGTACGCGAAGGCGGTCGAGGTGGATCCCACCAACGTCGAGGCGAACCAGGCGTGGAAGAACCTGTCGGCGGACCGCGCGTCCGACGTCAGCGACTACCACGCGCGCTCGCGTCGCGAGGAAGTGATCAAGCGCGACGAGGCCGCGGCCCAGGTGGCCGGCCACATGAAGCGCGGTCGCACGCACGAGTCGAGCGAGGCCTACGGCGAGGCGGTCAAGGAGTACCAGGCCGCCCTCGCCATCGTCTCGTGGTACGCCGACCAGTCGGCGTTCGGCGTGACGAGCGAGTCGCTCAACGAGCTGATCAAGAACACGCGGATCAAGGCCGCCCGCAAGCGCACGGCGGACAACTCCGCCGCCGCGTCGGCCGCGCAGAAGCAGCGCGAGCGCGACCTCGCCGCCGAGCGCCAGGAGCGCCTCGGCCGCATCCGCGCGTACTTCCAGGAGGCCGACCTCGCCTTCCGCCGCGGCGAGTTCGCGGCCGCCCGCGAGTACGCCCGCGCCGTCCTGAAGGAGGACCCGCAGAACTCGAGCGCGACGCGCCTGATCGACATGACGTGGGACGCCGAGCACACGGCTCGGATGGACTACAACAACAAGACGTTCGCCGAGGAGTACAAGCGCGTCTTCGAGGACATCGACGCCAAGGTGCTGCCGCAGGTCCGGACGATCGAGTTCCCCGACAACTGGGACGAGATCTCCCGCCGCAAGCCGCGCTCGGTCGGTGACGCCGACGACGCGACGGAGAGCGAGAGCAAGCAGGCGATCATGACCGCCCTCCGCGCGAAGCGCGTCAAGGGCCTCCAGTTCTCCGAGCAGAACCTCGACCAGGTCGTCACCTACCTCCGCACGGTGACGGGCCTGAACTTCCACATCACCCCGAAGGTCCGCTCGACGAAGTTCGACGAGGTCAAGGTCACGATCCCCGGCCTCGACGACGTGACGGTCGAGGAGGTCCTGAACCTCATCACCAGCCAGCACGAGCTGCGCTGGGAGCCGCGCGACGGCGTCGTGACGATCGCCATGAAGGACGAGGTCGCGGGCACCCTGCGCCTCAAGTACTTCGACGTCCGCGACCTCGCGGTGAAGATCCAGAACTACCGCGGCACCGACATCTACCTGGCGCCGAGCAACTACACCCCGCCCGAGCCGCCCGAGCTCCCCGAGCCGTCCCCGATCTACCCCACCGAGCAGCTGGTGGACACGATCAAGGAGA
>JAEUHO010000252.1 GCA_016795345.1 Planctomycetia bacterium
CCGCGGCGGCCGCGTCGGTCGCGGCGCGTTGCCGCGCGAGCGCCGCGCGTCGCGCGGGCGCCGACGGGGCCGCGGCCTGCGCCTCGACCCACGCCACGAGGCCCGCGAACGCCGGGCGCGCCGACGCGCCGGCGAACGCGCGCGCCGCCGGGGCGTCGCCCCGCGCGAGCAACGCGTCGGCGACGCGCCACGGGTCCGGGTCGTCGTCCGCGGCGAGCCGCGCCAACGCGGCCGGGTCCCCCGCGGCGGCGGCGACGGCCGCGGCGCGGGCCGCGAGCGGGTCCGGCGGCGGGTCGGCCGCCCACGCCCCCGCGAGGCCCGCGGCGACGCCCACGGCGACCCACGCCGCGAACGCGAGCCACGGACGCCGGGCGCGGGGCGACGAGAGCGTGTGCATGGGCCCGGTGAGCGTAGCGCGGCCGACCCCGGGGGCACGACGCTCTTGCGAGAAACGCCCTCGACCGGGTATCGCTCGTGGGGGAAACCCCGGGGCGGGAGCCCCCCCGGGTCCCGCCGGAGATCGCCCCATGCGCTGGTCCGTCCTGTCGTTCGCCTGCGCGACCGCCGTCGCCGTCCTCGTCGCGGCCGCGGGCCCGGCGGCCGCCGAGCCGCTCACGGGGCGGGTCGTCAACAATCGCTCCGACGAACCCGTGCCGAACATCGGCGTCTACGTGCAGTCGATGACCAAGCCGGGCACCTTCTTCACGCAGCGCAGCGACCCGGCGGGCCGCTTCGTGTTCGCCGACGTGCCCGCGGGCCTCTACACGATCCGCGCGCTCATCGGCGGCACGCCGTGGAAGACGTTCTCCACGTTCCTCGTGCCGCCCGGCGTGCCGAACGGCGGCATCACCGGCCCCATCGGGCTCCCGCTCGGCATGTCCACCGACGTCGAGCTGCGGCTCACGAACCCCGACTCCGGCGGCGGCGGCACGCCGGCCCCCAACTTCAACGGACGCCTCCTCGTCCACGTGCGCCGCGCCGTCGGCCGCACCGACCTGGCGTTCGGCGACATCTTCACCTTCAACACGACCGTGGGCTGGGAGGACGTCGTGGGCCAGACGGTGCGCATCACGCGCGTCCTGCCGACGCCCGCCGCCCCGTTCGACCGCGTGACCGCCTTCCAGGGCTTCGTCGTCGAGGAGGACATCGCGCCCCCCACCGCCCCCGACGCGCCGCCGGTGGTCTGGGCCTTCGACGTGGCGCTCGTGGACGGCAACGGCGTCGCGGGCCCCGCGACCCGCCTCACCGACGACACGCCGGGCTGGAACGGCATCGCGAACCTCCTCGCGGCGCCGCGGCTCGCGACCGTGTCGGGCCGCGTGTTCGTCGAGCCGGGCACGCCGGACGACGTGTTCGACCCCACGGACCAGCCGCTCCCGGGCCGCGCCGTCCGGCTCTACGACGGCCTCGACCTCGGGCCCGGCGCCACGCCGATCGCCACCACGTTCACCGACGGGGACGGCCTCTACCGCTTCACGAACGTCGTGGACGGCTTCTGGGTGGTCGAGACCGACGGGTCGGACGGCCCCGAGCGCCGCGCGCTCGACCTCGTGCTGCTGACGCTCCCGGCGGACCCGGTCGTCGACGAGGCGCTCACGCCCGCGACGTGCCCGCACGAGCCGTGCGGCGCGGGCCCCCTCCACGAGGTCGTCGTCGAGACGGTGGTCCCCGTGGGCGACCCGACGTCGTACACGCTCTCCGCCGCGCTCTTCGACGGCTGCGGCACGACGGCGGTGCGCGACGCGCTGACCACGTCGTGGGCCGGCACGTTCCCCGCCCCCGCGACGGGCGCCAACGAGGTGCTCCGCGTGGAGTCGGTCACCGTGACCGACGGCCTGGCCCGCGTGCGGATGCGGCTCACGGCGGGCGGCGCGGCGTTCCCGGGCGGCTACTTCGGCACCGCGCCGCGTCGGCTCGAGGTGACGCTGAACGGCGCGCTCGCGGGCGCGTGCACGCCGCTGACCTGCGACGCCGTCGCGGCGGGCGCCGACCTGCCGCCCCTCGACGGGTGGCGCGGCCGCGCCGCGGCGCGCCTGCGCGTGGTGACCACCTGGAACCACGACTCGTGGCGCCGGTGCGCGACCCTGGGCCCGTGCCCGACGCAGAGCACGGACGCGGCGGGCGGCACGAACGCCGTCGAGGTGGAGACCACGATCTTCGGCTCGAGCGGCCGCGGGCGCATCCGGCGGCTCGACGTCGTCGCGAGCGCCGGCCGCACGCTGATCGACCGCGCGACCCTGCGGTTCTCGGGCGACACGTGGGTCGGCGAGGTGGTCGGCGGCGCCGGGAAGCTGACGGTGCAGTCGGCGCGCCGCACGGGGCCCCTCTCGTGGGCCGTGCGCTGCCGGCTCGAGGCCCCCGACCGTCTCGACGGCCAGCCCGGCGCGCTGCCCGCGCGGGTGGTGACGTTCTCGGCGAGGATCGGGCTCGCGGGCGGCTCGCTCGCGATCGACCTCGGGGCGCCGCCGCCGCCGGGTCCGCTGTTCGGGCGCAGCGGGGGCCTCCTCGGGACGGTGTTCCGCTGGGTCAACGCCGTGGACGCCGGCTGCGGCGACAACTGACGCCCACGGGCGCCCGCGGGCGCCGGCACGCGCCGGCGCCCGCGGATCGCCGCACGGACGCCGCGACGCGCGAACCGCGGGAGGGGCGCCGCGGACCGCGGTCCGGGGGCGACGGTACGCGAGGCCCGGGCGCCGACGACGGCTTCGGGGTCCTTCGGGCCGCCGACGGCGACCGCGCCGCGAACACCGCGCGGGCGGCCGGGCCTCGCGGTCCCGGCCGCCGTCCGGCGGGTCACTTGGGCCGGGGACGCTTCTCGACGGTCTCGAGCAGCAGCCGCACCGCGGCCTCGAGCTGCGGGTCGTCGCCGCGCGCGGCGCGCTCGGGATCGTCCGGCACCTCGACGTCGGGCACCAGCTCCTGGTTCTCGAGGTACCGGCCGTCCGCGCCCTGCAGGCCCACCTGCGGGATGCCGAAGAGCACCTCGGGGTCGATCAACGTCTCCCACCACACCGCCGTGCCCGTGCCCGCGACGCGGGCGCCGACGACCGGCGCCAGCTTCAGCGCCTGCACCGCGAACGGGAAGACGTGCGCGTCGGAGTAGTTGTCCTCGTTGACGACGACGGCGGCGGGACGCGCCCAGCGGAAGCCGGGCTCGGTGCCGACGTCGCCGCGCGCCTTGCCGCGCGGGACGAACCACAGGTACTCGCGCGCGTCGAGGAACGCGACGAGGTGGTCGTGGAGCCAGCCGCCGCCGTTGTAGCGGGTGTCCACGACGAGCGCGTCCTTCGCGCCGCCCTTGCCGAGCGCGTCCTGGTAGACGCGGCGGAACCCCGCGTCGTCCATGCCCCGCACGTGGACGTACGCGACGCGGCCGCCGGAGAGCCGGTCCACGAGGGCCTCGCGGCCCCGCACCCATCGCCGGTAGAGGAGCTCGCGCTCCTCGGCGCGCGCGACGGGGCGCAGCACCTCCTCGAAGGCCTCGCCGCCCGCCGCCGGCGTCGCGCGCACCACGACCTTCTTCCCGTCCTTGCGGTCGAGGAGCGGCTCGAGCGGCACGCGGGCCGCGAGCGCCACGCCGTCGAGATGGGTCACGACGACGCCCGGCGCGAGCCGGCTGTCCGCGCGGTCGGCGGGCCCGCCCGCGAGCACCTCCGTCACGAGGAGGCCGTCTTCGCGCCGCCGCGGGTCGAAGAGGAGCCCGAGCGAGGCGGTCGCCTCCGCGTCCGGGAGCTTGCGGCGGCGGTAGGCGCCGGTGTGCGAGGCGTTGAGCTCGCCGAGCAGCTCGGAGAGCAGCTCGGTGAACGCGGCGTTGTCGGTGACGTGCGGGAGGAACCGGCGGTAGTGCGCCGCGAGGCCGGCCCAGTCGGTCCCGTGCAGCCTCGGCTCGTAGAACTTCGCGGCGACCTGCCGCACGACGTGGTCGAACATGGCCTCGCGCGCCGCCGCGCCGCGCCAGCGGACCTCCGCCGAGAACTCGACCGCCTCCGCGTCGACGGCGTCGCCGGAGGGGTCGTCGCCCACGGCGCCGGAGACGTCGTAGGTGGCGATGGTGCCGTCGTGGGCGAGCACGAAGACCGTCTCGCCGTCCTTGCTGAGCGCGAAGCCCTTCGGGTCGTCGTCGCCCAGCGTCGCCAGGCGGTGCGTGTCGTCGGTGCGCGGACGGTGCGCGTACAGGCCCCAGGTGTCGCCGATCTGCGCGAGCGTGAGCACGGTCTCGCCGTCGCGGCTCACGGCGTGGCCGCCGAGGTGCGCGCTCACCGGCGAGAGGCGGACCGTCCGCTCCTCGAGCAGGTCGGTCTCGACGACCACCTCCGGCACGGGCTCGTCGTCGTCGTCGCGGGCCTTCCGCTCGCCCTTCCCGCCCTTCGCCTTCCCGCCGCCGTCCTTGCCGTCCTTGCCCGCCGGCTCCTTCGGCGCGCCCTTGCCGGCGCCGTCCTTGTCGTCCTTGCCGTCCTTCGCCGGCGCCGCGCCGTCGCCGTCGGCGCCGTCCTCGGCCTCCTTCGCCTGCTCCTTCGCCTCGGCCTCGGCGTCGAGCAGGTCGTCGTACTCCTCCGGGGAGAGCCGGAAGCGGTCGCGGGCGGCGCGCGTGAGCAGCACGCCGACGACGTCCTCCTCGCTCCCCCACGAACCGTGGCTGCGCGCGCCGAAGCGGTCGGAGACGAAGGTGAGCATGCGCCCGTCGGCGGAGAAACGCGGCCCGTGCTCCTCGTAGCCGCTGCGGGTCACGTCGATCGGCGGGCCGCCGGCGGCGGGGATCACGACGACCGAGGAGATCCAGCGGCCCACGTCGAGCGCGGTGGCCGCGACGAAGCGGCTGTCCGGCGACCAGACCACCTCGACGTCGCCGTCGGTGTACGAGACGTTGCGGGCCGCGGGGAGCAGCGTCCGCACCTCGCCCGTGGCGAGGGTCAGCACCGCGATCTCGTCGCGGTCGCGCACGAACGCCAGGGCCTTGCCGTCGGGCGACGGCGCGGGGCCGAACTCCTCCGCCGGCGTCGCGAGGACCGCCGTCTCGGCGACGAGCGTCGCGCGGGACAGCCGCTTCTCGCCGGCGCGCGAGGGCGCGGCGGCGTAGAGGTTCCACGAGCCGTCGCGCTCGCCGGCGTAGTAGACGCGCTTCCCGTCGGGCTGCCACGCGATCATCCGCTCCTGCCCGGGCGTGTCGGTCAGCCGCGTCGTCGTGCCGTGCTCGACCGACGCCACGAAGACGTCGCCGCGGACCACGAACGCGACCTCCTCGCCGTCCGGCGACGGCGCCATCTCCGTGGCCTCCTTCGCGAGCACGAGGCGGCGCTCGTCGTTCACCCGCGCCGAGGCCGGCGCGTCCACCGCGATCCGGCGCGGCGTGCCGCCCGCGGGCCGCACCCAGATCCCGCCGTCGAAGCCGTAGCACAACGTGCCGTCGCGCGCGAGCGAGAGCGAGCGGACCGGGTGGACGGCGTGCGACGTCACGGCCGTCGCGGGCGCGTCCGGCGCGAGGTCGGCGGTGTAGACGTTGAACGACCCGCCGCGCTCCGAGAGGAACCAGAGGCGCCCGTCGGGCCCGACCCACGGGTCGCGGTCCTCGGCGCGCGAGCCCCGCGTGAGGCAGACGTGGGCGCCGGTGGCCGGGTCGAACGACCAGAGGTCGTGTGCCGCGGACGACGTGTGGTGCTTGCGGAAGAGGTTCTCGCCCGCGCGGAGGTCCTCGTACACGATCCGCTTCCCGTCGGGCGTGTAGCGCGCGGCGAGGGCCGGGGTCGGGAGGACCATGACCGGCCGCCCGCCGTCGAGCGGGACCGACCAGAGCTGCGGCCACCAGCCCGCGACGGTGCAGCGCGCGTCGTCCGCGCGACGGCCGGTGCAGAGCACCGTGGCCCCGTCGGGCGCGAACCCCGTCGGGCGCTCGTCGGCGGAGTCGAAGGTCAGGCGGCGTTCGCCCCCGCCGTCGGCCGCGACGACGAACACGTCGAAGTTGCCGTGGCGGTCGGTCGCGAAGGCGACCGTGCGGCCGTCGGGCGACCACACGGGCGCGGTGTCCACGGCGTCGTGCGTCGTGAGCGGGACCGCGCGGCCGCCCGCCGCCGGGACCGTCCAGACGTCGCCGCGGTGGGTGAACGCGACGCGCGTCCCGTCCGGCGAGATCGCCGGGTCGCGCAGCCACGTGGCGTCGTCGGCGCGGGCGACGCCCGCGGCCGCCGCGGCGACGACCCCCGCGAGGACGAGGACCGAGAGCTTCGGCGTGGGTCGGCGCATGGCGCACTCCGTGGGGCGCCTCCCGCACGGCGGCGCGCGCGTGGGAGGCTACCCTCCCCCGCGCCGGACGCTCAACGGGGCGCCTCCCCGCGGGCGAACCTGCGCTCGAACGAGGCCCGATAACGCTGGTAGTACGCGTCGTCCCGCGCCGAGACGTAGGGGTAGAACTCGACGGCGGACTTGTTCTTGTTGCGGTGCTTCGCCGCGATCTCGCCCAGGGTCTTGACCCCGTGCGGGTGGATGTAGATGCGGATCCCCGCGAGCACCGGGTGCGCCTCGATGGCGCGCTGCCGCGCCCGGACCGGGGCGAGCTTGGCCGCGGTCATGAACGGCGCGCGCTCGGCCTTGCGCAGGTCGAGGTACTCGGCCGTCAGCGAGGCCACGAGCGGGAACCCGCCCTCGGTCCGCAGCGCCTCGCTCGCCGCCTCGGTGCAGGAGACGACGACGACGTTCTCGTTGGCCCGGTCCGCGCCGGTCTGGTCGTGCAGGAAGCCGGTGAAGCCGATGAACGCCGCGGGCCCGTGGCGCGCGAGCAGGACGCCCGGGTCGGCGGTCCCGACCTCGGCCGCGCGCAGCAGCAGCGCCTGCCACGCGCCCACGCCGTCCTCCGCGAGGGCGCGCCCGATGGGCGTGCGGTGGTACCCGTCGAGGCGGCCCACCGCCGCGTCGTCGCCGGGATAGACCTCGTCGAACGCGGCGTCGCCGAGGAGCTCGCGCTGGATCTCGAGGGTCGCCACGGCCTGCCCGACGAGGCACTCCGCGAGGCACGACCGCGTCGCGAAGGCGGCGATCGCGGCGGCCGGCGAGCCCCGCGGCGCGTACGCGCCGAGGGGACGTTCGACCCAGAGGCCCTCGGGCGGCGTGAACGCGAAGATCGGCGACGTGATGCCGAGGACCGACGGGAACCCGTAGGTCCCCCGCTCCGCCGCGGCGGACAGCCGCGCGGTCGCGGCCTCGACGGCGGGCTTCATCCGCAGCTGCCACGCGAGCCGGCTGCCGACGCCGTCGGCCGCGGGCCCGAGCACCGCGGCGAGCGCGGCCACCGTCGCGGGCGAACGCCCCGGCGGCACGACGATCACGAGGTCGCCCGCGGCGCGCGCCTCGTCCACCGTCGCGCGGTACCCGGGACGGCCCTCGACGACGCGCACCGCCGTCGCCGCGGGGTCCTCGACGACGCGCCACCCGAGGTGCGCGAGGTACGCGAACGTCGGGCGCGAGGCCGCGGGCAGCACGTCGAGCCACGACGCGGCCGCGGGCGGGGCGGCCGGCGGCGCGGGCGGGGGCCCGTCGGCGACGGCGGGCCCGCCGCGGAGGACCGCGAGGGCGGCGAGCAGCAGGGGCAGGACGCGACGCGACGGCACCACCGGGAGGCTCCGAGGGACCGCGACAGGGTAGCCTTCCCCGAGCGGCGCGGGGGTGACCTCGTCGGTAGACTCGCCCGGACGGCCCCCCCGGCGGCGGGCCCGAACGGAGTGCCCCATGCGTCGCACCGTCCTCGCGCTGCTCGTCGTGTCCGCGTCCTGCCTCGGCGCCGTCGCCGCCGCGCCCGCGCGCGCGGGCGACGCGCCCGCGGACGCCCTCGCCGCCGCCGACCGCCACGAGGCCGAGGGCCGCGCGCTCCTCGAGCGGGGCGAGAAGGTCGCCGCGGCGAAGCACATGATGGAGGCGTGGGCCCTGCGGGCGCGCGCGTGGTCGAGGGAGTCCGCGGCCGCGGACGTCGCGAACATCGCCATGCTCCGCCGGCAGAGCGCCGCCGCCGAGGCGGAGGCCCACGAGCTGCGGGCCGCCGGCAGGCTCGCGGAGGCCGAGGCGAAGATCGACGAGGCGACAAGGCTGTGGAAGGAGGCGGACGCGCTCGAGCTCGAGGTGCGCCGCCGGGCCGAGGCCGAGGCGCTCAAGATGTCGCCCGCGGACGCCGCACGGTTCCGCGCCGAGAGACAAGAGGCGGAGGCGAAGGTGCAACGCTCGGGGCGCGAGGGCGGGGGCGACTACGTGAAGCTCGACACCACCGACGAGGTGGCCGCGCGCCGGCGCGCGCTCGAGGCGAAGGTCAAGCGCCTCGAGGCCGAGGGCGCGAACCTGTGGGCGTCGGGCCGGGTCGCGGAAGCCGAGGAGCGGATGGCGAAGGCCGCGGCGCTGCGCCAACGGCTCCGCGCGACCGCGAAGGACGGCGCGCCCGGCGCGAGCGAGGCCGAGGCCGACGCGAAGGCACGCAAGGCCCGCGACGAGCGGAAGGCGCGCGCGGAGGCGGAGCAGGCGCACAAGGCGCGCGCCGACCAAGAGCGCGCGGCCAAGGAGAAGGCGAAGGCCGAGGCGCGGCGCGCGGCGGAGGCGGCGCTCGTCGGCGAGGTGAAGCAGCTGCGACGCCAGCTCGACGAGCTGCGCGCGGCCGTCGAGGAGCTCCGGGCCCGCCTCGCGCCGGCCGCGGCGCCGGCCACGGCGCCGGCCACGGCGCCGGCGGCCCCCGCGCCGACGAAGTAGGCGGCGGGGCCCGCCCCGCGGCGGGCCCACGGTCGCCGGGCGCAACGGGACCGTCGCGCGCGGCCCGCGCCCGTCGTCCGACCGCCGGCG
>JAEUHO010000261.1 GCA_016795345.1 Planctomycetia bacterium
GTCGGATCACAACCCCACGCAAGGCCAGGGAACCAGATCCCAAGCGCCTCTCGGGTCTTCAACCAGACCCAGCACACCCAAGACCCGGACCCGGAAGAGCCAGACCGTCAGAATTCCGCGGATCCAGATCAGCGCTTACACTGGTTGCAGCGGCGGCCGGGGCAGGGGCGCGGCGGTCCGGAACCGAGCCCGAGGATGCCCCGTAAACCGCGAGCACGGCCCCAGGACGCGCCGCAGAGGTCGGGGCAACTCTAGGCGCCCCCGACGAGGCGCGGCGGGGTCGCGGGGGTGGACGCGGCCGACGCGAGCAGCGCCGACGCCGCCTCAATGAGCGGACGCGGGTCCGCCGCGGTCGCCGCCGCCGCGAGCAGCGCCCGGGCAAGGGCTGCGGGGTCGGCCGGGGACGGTTCCGAGGGGGGCAACGGGCAAGCAGACGGGCAAGCAGCGGGCTCGGGTTCCCGCAACTCGTTGCCGTCACTAGGGTTATGCGCGACGCCGTCGTGCTTCACACGCACGAGGTCGGGGGTTCGAATCCCTCTGCGCCCACCAGCCTTGGGATGCGGCCGCAAGGCGGCCGCATCCCAAGGCTGGTTGTTGCTCCGCGGGCTGTTCCGGTCTCGCGCTGAACGCCCTGAGGCGGCGCGGCGTGATCGAGGGGAACAAAGTCCCCTGACGCGGCGCCGCGAGATCGGGCTCGACCGGGCCCGCGGGGAATCCCGCGAGGAACGCGAGGCCCCAGCGGCAACGTGCCCTCCGTGGGCTGTTCCGGTCTCGCTCTGAACGCCCTGAGGCGGCGAAGCGGGATCGCGGGGAACAGAGTCCCCTGACGCGGCACCGCGAGATCGGGCTCGACCGGGCCCGCGGGGAATGCCGCGAGGAACGCAAGGCCCGAGCGGCAACGTGCCCTCCGTGGGCTGTTCCGGTCTCGCTCTGGACGCCGCTAGGCGGCACAGCGAGATCGAGAGTGACGGAGTCCCCTGACGCGGGGCCGCGAGATCGGGCTCGACCGGGCCCGCGCGGAATCCCGCGAGCGACGCGAGGCCTGCCGGAAGCAGAGGGCCGAACGCCTTGTGACGCCGAGAGCCGGAACGGCGCGACATCTCGATCGCCATGTGCCAGGGCCGGCTCCACGCTGCGAGTCGTTCGGGTACGTTGCCCCCATGAGCTTCGGCATCCGTCGGCTGCTGGTCCTCGCCGTCGGGGCCGTGATGGCGGTCTACGGCGCCGCCAGCCTGACCGGCGGATGGCTCGGGACACCGCCGTGGTGGGTCGTCTGCACGCAGACGATCACACAAGAACTCCACTCCGACGGGCATTGCGAAGTACGCGTCGCCGACCATGCCCCCTTCCACGCCCCGCGTCCCTGGGACGCACCCGTCGGAGCGGCGTTGACGGCCGCGGGCCTCTCCCTCGTCGCGGTCGGTGTGTGGCTCCGACGTCGGACGGATGTGGAGTCTTGAACGTGATCGATCTTCAGCGCGAGTTGCCGATCGTCGCCAGAGACCACGATCGCAGCGGGTCAGACGTCGCGTGCACGTCGCCCGTCTCCGCCTGAACCGACCTACGCGCAACCGAACACGCGGAACTCGGGCCGGCAGACCCGCCGCTTCCGTCCCGTGTCGCTGAGGCCGACGGACTCACGCCCGGCGTCGACGCAACCGCGGGCCGCTCCAACCGATCACTGGGTGAGAAGCAAGGAGAGAACGCAAATCGCGGTCGAGTAGACCCGCCCGCCGTCGCCGCCCCATGTGTCGATCGGATCCCACGACCCCCTGTACATGCACTCGTCGGTGTCCAGCCGCTGGTTGACGGTGATGGTCGCCGTGCACGCTGCACGCCACTGATCCCAGGCATCGCCGCCGACTCGGGCGAGCGCCTTGGACCCGTAGTACCAGTAGTACATGTCGATCGAACCGTCGTTCCGGTCCCACTTCGGCGGCAGCAACCTGCAGAGTTCGACACCTCTCCGCATCACCTCGCTCGTCCTCGGGTCCTCCCCAAGCATCGACCTGAGGACGAGTCCGACAGCCGTCATCGACTCCGACCGGTCCGCCGGGAACGCATCGACCAACTCGATCGGTCGAGCCGGCCCGGTGCCCCTCTGCTGATAGCCGACTCGGCCGGAGCCCGCGTCCGTCATCTTCGCGATCCACGCTTTGATGCCGTCGAACGCGTCTTCGTCGATCTGGAGCGAGGCCGGTCGTCCCGACTTCGAGTCGGCCCGACTCACCCTTCTTGCAGCATCGAGCGCCATCGCCATCCAACCGGTCACCGAAGTGTCGTTGTCGCCCGGCTTGATGCCATAGCGCCAGGCCAAGTACGGGTTGCGGGAGATCGCGATGAAGTCGAGCGCCGACTGTGCCGCCGCTGTGTACGACGCGGCGTTGCCCCGGGCGACAGCCGCCACCATCGCGAGCGTCGCGATCGCGTGATTGTAGACGTAGTGGCCCGATGACCGCGAACCGAAGCAGCCCTCTGCGTCCTGCGCTTGAATCAGGAATCCGAGGCCCTTCGAGATCGCCCGCCCGTACTCATCGGCAGAGCGACTGCCATAGCCAGCCTCGAGCAGCGCGAGGATCGCCAGACCGGTCACGCCGACGTCGTAGATCGCCCTCCCGGCGCCATCCGGCCCCGCATCAGGTCTCGCGACCCCGTTACACCACCGGCCGAAGGACTCCGCCTCCCAAGCGCCAGAGGGTGACTGGTGAGCAACGAGCCACCGCAACCCGAGTTCCACGGCCCGTGAGTTCTTCGGGCTCGCGGCATCGCGCGGCGGCGACGGCGGAGAAGACGGCGACGGCTTCCGCCGTCCAAGCGAAACGAACTTCAGCTCGCCATGGACGACTCGATCCAATTGGTTCACACCGGCCGCGTCATAGTAGCGGCCACCACCAGCACGAGCGAGGGCGCTGAGCTCACTGCCAGTGCTCGCGGCCCCGAGTGCGACGACCGAAAGGACGACACCCTTCCTCGCCGACTCGACCGCCGAACGAGAGGTCGACGGGTTCCCACCGTAGGGCCCGCTGGTGATGAGCACGACGTGCCGAGCGTCGGCCTCGGTCTGCAAGAGCGTCTGGTACGCGAGATCGAGCGCCGCCCCCAGGCCCGTCCGGTCCACGCTTCGCGCGGGCGAGGGCGAAGGAGCGGCGCTGAGTCGGCCAACCACTGTGATCGGGACGTCGAGGGATGCCTCACGCCCAAACGTGATCAAACACACCGCGTCGGCACCTCGGAGCGACTTCGCACTGCCGCGGACGCTCTCCAACGTGGTCGAGTAGAGATCGCCGCCCGACCCGGCAGGACTTCGGTCGACGACGAACGCGACCGCAACCCGGGAATCGCCGCCCGGACGAGGCACAGGCCTTTCGCCCGCCGCCCCACCGGGAGCCGGAGTACTCGCGCCTCCTCGGTTCGGGTCTCCATCGCCGCCAAGTTCAGCCGCCGGGCCCGCCCGCCCGACCACGCGCTCGAGCTTCGTAACGTTCCCGGCGCGATCGGTGGCAACGAAGATCAACTTCGTTTGCCCCTTGGCCGAGGCGAGCACCGTCGACTCGAAGTGTCCGCCGTTCGCCACGCCGATCGCGGTCTCGTTCAGCGTGAAACTCTGGAGGTTCTTGTCCTGGACGACGCCGCGTACGAGAATCTCACCGTCCGCCGAAGCCACCGACTTCTCCGATGGCTCCAGGAGGTCGATCGAAGGCGGAGTCATGTCGACGTAGACGACGCGCTCGAGTACCTGCGCCGGCCGGCCCGGGACCCCATAGACGACACGGATCTTCAGAGGACCGTCGCTGCGCGCGGTCAGGGTCGTTTCGAACTGTCCGTTGGTTGGGGCGACGTCCACGCCGTTGACCCTGAGGATCGAGTCCGGCGACGGCTGCCCACCGCGGAGCGTCCCCTTCACCGTCACGGTCCTGCCGACGATGGCGTCGCCAGCCGGGGTGATCACGTTCACGGCCTCGTCATCGGCTGCGGCGTTGCGACCGACAAGCAATGCGACAAACAGCAAGAGAGCGGTCACGGGCAAGAGCCCGGGAGTCCTGCGTCGTGGAGCCCCCAATCGGCAATTCTCGACGTTCAACCGCGTATCGACGGATCTCATCGGCGACTCCCAACGGCTTCAAGTCTAGGGTGGAGGGCTGCGTCCTTCAAGGTCAACGCAGGTCTTCGGTCGCCGTCCGATCGTCGCGGATCGCGTGGCCGACCCGCTGGTTCACCCGGGTCCCCACCGAGGAATCGGCGGCCAGAAGGCGAGTCGATGGCGGCATGGCGAGGACTGTCGCGCAATGGGGTGCACTCGCGCAGACGCCGACTCGTCGCGCCGGAAGGTCGAGGGGACATGGCCATGTGCGCAAACTTGTCGCGACAGCCCGCGTGGCTGCAACTGCTCGGTTACATTGGCCCCATGCGCCGCGCTGTCCGCGTCGGTCTCGTCGTCCTGGGCGCCGCGATGGCGGTGTACGGGGCCGTCAGCTTGACGGGCGGATGGCTCGGGACGCCGCTCTGGAGACCGTGGGTATTCGGGCCACCGCCACGGCCGACCGGCTTCTGCGTCGTCTGGGATACGTCGGCCCGGGACCGAAGGATGATCTTGGCTGGTGAGTTCGTCCAGGTAGCTGGCCTCGCCCTCGTCGCGGTCGGCGCGTGGCCCCGGCGCGCGGCGGGCACCGCGTCATGAGAGTCCGCGTCGGCTGGCCACTGCGAGTGCCCGCCGCCGTCGTCGTCGGGTACGTCGCCGCCTTCGCCGTCATGCCACCGGACGGCGTCCGGGTGCCCAGCGAACCCGACTCCACCGGGTCCACCCAACTCGTCGAGGCGCCGCTGTCGCTCGTGCCGATGGACGACCGCGCCCCCTTCGCTGGGACGGCCGTAAGCGTGCCGCCGACCGACTTGGACACGCCCCCGCCCCTCCGCGGCGCCCGCGAACCCGTGGCGTCCGCGGGAGAAGTCGATCGGATCCTCGTGACCGCCGCGGAGCGTGATCGCGTGCGGGCCACGCTCGACCGGTGGTATCGGCGCCTCGATCCCGCCGTGCCCGCCGCTGCCCGATAGACCGCGCCCGTCCCCCAGGACGGGCCGTACGCGCGCGGGTGGCAGCGGGAGGCGTCCGCGACGTCCCGGGTGCAGCGACGTCGGTCGCTATCCGCCTGCCGGCGGGTTGAAGTCGCCGCCAGCGACCAATCGGAACGTCACGTCATCTCCCATCAAGATGAACGGCGGCACCTGGTCCGTGAAGGACCCATCGCCTGGGTCGTCGCGGAAGAACGTTTGGCCGCGGGACCCGGAGTCGAAGTGGAGGAGCAGCTCGCCGTCGCGCAAACGAAACGAAGTCCAGCCGAAGCGCCCGAGTCCGCCAAGTTCCGAGTCCGCGAACGGCCGGAGCACCGCGCGGACCTCGTCGATCGTCATCCCGACGCGCAGACGGCGCACGACCGCCTGCCGCGTCGCGTCCGGCAACTCCGGATGCCCGGGCACGGCGCCCGACGCCACCGTACTCGGGGAACACGGCGGGCAGCGCCGGCAGCACCCGGCGACCGTGCCCGCCACGAGCAGGGCCGAGACCACGCGCAGCGTCGTCGTACGCACCGGCACCTCCGTCCTCCTCGGGCCCCACGTCACCTCGGCACGCGGAACGCCCAGAGCGCCCATCCCAGACATCGGCGGCCGTGCGCGAGGTAGGCCGCGTCGTGCCGACGCCGCTCGGTCACCAGCGCCTCGAGGTCGGGGTCGTCCGGGTGCGCCCGCGCGAACTCGTCCACCGCCGCCGACTGCAGCAGTTCGTACCGGTCCCACTCCGCGTCGGTGGAGCCCGCGAACCACACCAGCGAGAGCCCCTGGTCGAGCGCGAGCCGGTGGCACGTCGCGAGATCGTGGACCTCGGGCGTCTCGGGCTCGTCGGCCCGCAGGTAGTCGAGGTACGCGGGCGGCGGCGGCTCCTTCCAGTAGACCTCGCCCGTCACGACGGCCCCGCTCGGCCGCACGAACCCCGTCAGCGCGCGCAGCGTCCCCGCGTGACCGCCCCAGATCCACGACGCCCCGACGCAGCACGCGACGTCGAAGCGCTCGCTCGGCGCGAACTCCTCCCCCCTCGCATGCACGAGCTCGATGCCCGCGCCCGGCGCGCGCTCCGCCACCCGCCGTCGCGCGCGCGCGATCGTGAACGGCGACGCGTCGAGGCCGACCCCCGTCACGCCGAATCGCGCGTGCCAGCGGAGCAGGAGCTCCGCATGCCCGCATGCGACGTCGAGGACGCGGTCCGCCGCCTCGAGTCGCAACGCGTCGCCCAGCTCGTCGAGCCGCGCCGGGGCCATGGGGTTCATGACGTCGTGCCGCGCGTGCGTGAGGTCGTAGTAGCGCCATCGGTCCATGCGGTGCCGAGCCTCCCGGGTCGTCCCGAACCGCCCGATCATAGGACGCAAGGCCCGCGCGCGCGCGGGCCTCGCGTCGGACCCGGGGTCCTCGAACGAATGCAGGGCGCCCGGCGAACCGGGCGCCCTGCGAGAGCGCGCGTGGGGATGGCGTCCGCCCCGCGCCGCCCGAACTCAGTCCTCGTACGTGATGGTCACCTCGACGATCATCCCGGCGAAGCGCGCGTCGTAGTACGCGATGTTGCCCTGCAACCCGGCCTCCGCCTCGGACTCACTGCTCGGCGCCGGGCCGAACCAGCTGATCCCGGAGAACCCGAGCGTGTACTCCTCGCCCTCGTCGGTCACGCCGGACGGCGCGGCGGCCGAGAACCCCGCGAACCGCTGCGTGCCCCAGAAGCCGTCGTTGAAGCCGTAGCAGCGGATGGAGTACGACACCGCGCCCTCGGCCTTCGGGATGTGCGCGCTGAAGCCGGCCCCGCCGCTGTTCCACGGCGGCTCGTACTTGTACCAGCCGTCGGCGTAGCCCGCGCCGTAGAGCACGCGCGTGCGCGGCCGCGTCGAGGTCACGTCGATCGTGGCGTCGGCAGTGCCGAGCGACACGCGCGAGTCGCCGTCGACCCAGAACACCTCGACGCTGACCGTGTCCTCGCCGTCGGTCTTCTCGAGCACGCGGAAGCTGGCGGAAGGACGCGAGCTCTCGAACGGCGACGTGCCGACCGTGAAGCCGCCGTGCCGGCCGGTGGTGCTCCAGCGGTAGGCGAGTGTCCGCCCCGTGCCGAGCGACGCCGGCACCTTGGCGTAGAACGTCGAGACGTCGCCCGCGCTCATCTCGATCGTCTCCGGGGTGATCGTGATGCGCTCGTCCACGACCGTGACGGTCGCCGTGGCGGTGCCGAGCGAGATGTCCGGCGTCGAGCCGCTCCCGTCGATCAGCGCCTCGACGGTGATGGTGTCCTCGCCGGCGCCCTGGTCCCACGCGTAGGCCACGCGCGGCGACGACGTCTCGAAGTCGTTGCCGCTGTGCCTCGCGTCGGTCGAGTCGACGAGATGGCCGTGGGCCCCGGTGCACCGGAAGCGGAACTTCAGCAGCGGCGCCTCCGCGTCGCTCGCGTCGGGCACCGTCGCGTGGAACACCGGCGGCACGTCGAGCTTCGTGATCGTCTTCGTCGTCGGCGTGAGCCGGACGCGGACGCGCGTGGCCGTGACGTCGAACGTCTGCACGCAGCGCGAGGCGTCGAGATGCACGGCCTGCGCCGTGGAGTCGAGCACGGTGAGGATCGCGTCGCCGAGCCTGAGCGCCCCGAGGGCCGTCTTGAGCAGCCCCGCGAGCTTCGTCGAGAGCCCGCTGGGGTTGATCCCCAGCGCGGGCACGAGCAACTCGACCATCTGCGGGATCACGACGTCCCGCACCTCGCTGTCGGTGACCAGCGCCTCGACGATGACCATGAACGCCCCGAAACTGTCGCCGGCCTGCAGCTTCTCCCAGTAGGCCGGGACCGTGTCCTTCAGCGTCAGCGCCTCGTTCGCGAGCGCGTCCAGCCCCACGCCGCCGAGCCAGGTCTCGGCCGCCTCGCCGATCTGCGGGGCCACCGCCGCCGAGAGCCACGGCAGGAGGAAGTCGAGGAAGAAGCTCTGCGCGCAGACGGCGTTGAACGCGTCGCGGCGCTCCGGCGTGAGCCCCTCGATCGGCGGCCCGCCCCGCTGGGCGCTGCCCGGCCCGAGGACCGTCACGAGGTACTGCGTCCGGTCGGCCGACTGCGGCGCGACGGGCGTGTCGATCGGCCCCACCTCGACCGCCGAGGTCGGCAGCATGCCCGCCGCCATCGAGCCGAGGGTCGCGGCCGCCTCGCGGACCGCGCCGAGGATGCTGTTGAGCGCGACGGTCGGCGCGAGGTCGAGGGGGTCGCCGGCCAGCGGCGCGTCGTGGGTCGTGCCGCCGACCGTGTACGAGACCTGGTCCACGAACGCGACCGCGCGCCGACGGAACGTGTTGCGGATGACGATGCGGTGCAGGCCGCTCTCGAAGACCTGCACGCCGCTGGCGACGTCCGTGGGCCCGATCTGCAGCGACAGCGGGCCGACGAACGGACGCAGCCGCGGCAGCGCCGCGGCCAGCGCGTCGCGGATCGACGTCGCGCCCGTCGCGAGGGCCTTCGGGTCGGCGACGAGCGCCGCGGCGACGGCGGCCGCGACGGGGTCGAGCTCGCGCGTGGCGTGGAGCCGGCGGATCACCTCCGCGCGGACCGCCTCCTCCTGCATCGCGACGCCGAGGCCCTGGAACGCGAGGAACTCGGCGGTCGAACGCGCGTCGAGGGTCGTGGGCCCGGTCGCGAGCGGGTCGAGCGGGACGAAGCCCGCGAGCACGGGGTCGCCGTCGACGTCGGAGACCATGGCGAGCGAGGGACCGCCGGCGTACGTCGGCACGCGGACCGTCCCGTCGGGGGCGGGGACGACGTCGCCCGCGATCGTCGAGACCCGCAGGTCCGGGGGCGTGAACGCCGCCCCGGACGGCACGACGACGACGGCCGAGGCGTCGACGACGGCCCAGGACGTGAACGGGCCCGAGAGCCCGCCCCCCCCGCCGCCCCCGCCACCCCCACCACCCCCACCCGCTCCGCCGCCCCCACCGCCGCCGCACCCGGCGGCCACGATCGCCAACGCGAACCCAACCAGGCCCGCGCGCACGCGCGCGAACCCCCTCGAACCTCGAACCCCGCACGTTTGTGACGCCATGAGGCAACCTCCGGGGCCCGAGGAACGAAGGGGCCCACACCCCCCATCACGTCCTCGGCCGCCGGACCCCCTCACGTCCCCCGTGGACGGGGCTACTTGGGCGCCTCGAGCGCGTCCACGAGCCGCCGGGCGAGGTCGAGCTGCCGGGCGATCCGGTCCGGCTCGGCGGCGCGGTCGGCCGGCACCGTCCCCGCGGCCCGCAGCGCGGCGTAGCCGGCCGCGGCGCGCTCGAGCCGGTCGCGGGCCTCGCGCGCCCGCGCGAGCATGGTCTCCGGGGGCGTGTCGGGGCCGTTGCGCGCGACCGCGAACATCGCGGCGATGGAGTCCACGTCGGCGGCGGCCGTGCGCGTCGGCGGGTCGTCGGGGTGCGCGGCGAGCCGGGCGCGGGCGCGGGCCTCGGCGTCCGCGACGGCGGGCTCGGCGTCGGCGTGCCGCCCCGCGAGGACGAGGCACGCGGCGCGCCGCGTGCGCGCGACGAGCGCGTGCCATCCCTCGCGATCGTCGTCGGGGGCGCGGGCGAGGACGGCGTCC
>JAEUHO010000263.1 GCA_016795345.1 Planctomycetia bacterium
GGTGCTCGACGCCGGTCCGGCCCGCCGTCACCGCGTACACGCCGTTCTCGACGGCCCGCGTCACCATCGCCGCCGGGCACAACGTCGTGACGAGGTTGCTCGGGTGCGCGAGCACGTCGGCGCCCGCGAGCGCGAGCGTGCGCGCGGCCTCGGGAAACCGCCAGTCGAAGCAGATCATCACGCCGACCCGGACCCCGGCGTGCTCCACGACCTCGAACGGGCCCGGGCCCGCGTCGAACACCTCGGGCTCGAAGCCGAAGAGGTGCACCTTGCGGTACGACACCCGCGGCACCCCGCCGGCGAAGACCGCCGCCGCGTTGTAGAGCCGCGCCCCGTCGCGCTCGACGTAGCCCCCGACGACGACCCCGCGCGTGCGCGCGCTCGTGCGCGCGAGGAAGGCGAGCGTCGGCCCGCCGTCGGGGAACGTCTCCGCCATCGACGCCGCCTCGGCCCGGTCGCGGAACGCGTACCCGGTCGAGCACAGCTCCGACAACACGAGGAGGTCCGCCTCGACCCCCGCGAGCGCGGCCTCCGCGTCGGCGACGTTCCGGGCGACCTCCCCGAACCGGGGCTCCGTCTGCAGCGCGGCGGCGATGGGCATCCCGGCATCGTACGCGAGCGGGCCTCGCGGTCCCGAGAGCAAGGCCCGGATCCACGACCGGCGATATCCTCGGGGGCATGAAGTGGCCGGAGCGCCTCGGGATCGCCGTCGCCGTCCTGCTCGCCGCGGGCGCGGCGTTCGTCGTCGGGCGGCCGTCGCTCCGCGGCGGCGTCGGGTCCGACGTCGGGAGCCGCGACCTGGGCCCGGACGCCTTCGACGTGTCCGTCGCACGCAAGCGCGCGGGCCTCGCGGTCCCGCCCCCCGAGCGCCCCTTCGTCCCGCCGCTGCCCGAGGCCGACGGCATCCCGACGGTTGAGGACGCCGCGCAGGCACGGGCGCTCGGCCGCCACGTCTCCGGCGTCGTGAGCTGCGGGGACGGCCTGCCGCTGCCCTCCGGCGGCGTGGTCTCGTTGCACGTCGACGGCCACCAGGCGTCGAGTACCGACGTGGTGGACGGCGCGTTCGACGTGTGGATCGCGTCCGACGGGCCGTACGACGTCCGACTCGCGTTCGGCCAGGAAGTGGTGACGGCTCGCGGGCAAGCGCTCACGGCGGACGGTTCGCTCTCGGTCGTGCTCCCCCCGCGGCGCGAACGCACCGTGCAGGTCCGGGACGACGACGGCCACGCCGTCGCGGGCGCGTCCGTGCGGTGCATGACCGCGCTCGAGTCGGAGTCGTCGAGCAGCCGCGAGGAGCGGCCGACCCCCGCGGACCTGCGGGCGCTCGATGCGTTCCGGGTCGAGGACGTCGCGTCCCTCGACGCCAGCGGCCGCGCGCGCGTCGTCACCGATGCGGCGGGACGCGCGCGTCTCCCGCCGACGTGGTCGGGGTGGTACGTCGTCGTCGAGGCGCCCGGCTTCGCACGGCGGCACGCCTTCGTCCGCGGCGACGACGCGGAGGTTCGCCTCGTGCCCGGCGGCGACGTCGAGGTCACCGTCGTCGACCCGTCGAACCGGCGGGCGTCGGTCCGTTTCACCGCGGACGGTGCGGACTTCGACGCGGCGATCGTCGTCCCGGGCGCGGACGGTCGCGCGGTCTCCCCGCGTTTCGCGCAGGGGCCCGTCGAGGTCGAGTTGCGCTCCCTCGACGGAGGTCCGCCGATCGCGACGACGACCGTCCCCGTCGTCCCGGGGCGCACGGTGCCGGTCACGCTTCGGCCGCCGCCCCCGACGCCGGTCGTCCTCGGCCCCGCCGTGGACGTCGAGGGCACGGTGCGCATCCCCGCGGCGTGGCGACCGGCATTCCCCGACGCGACGTGGATGCTCCGGCTCGAGCCGCGGTCGAGGGCTCCGGGACGCGAGGCCCGCTCCGCGTTGCTCCCGCGTGGCCCCGGCGACCCCGTTGCGTTCGACTTCCGCGCGATCGAGGCCGGTCCGTACACGGCGCACGTCGATCCCGTCGGGTGGTCGCAGGACGTCGAGGTCGCGCCCGATGCGTCCGTGCTCCGCCTGTCGGTGCCGGCGCCGGTGGTCGTGCGGATCGACGCGATCGACGACGGCAGCGGCGCCGACGTGGCGATCGGCGGCGGCGACGCGTACGCCTTCGCGTGGTTCGAACCTTGGCGTGGGCCCCGTTCGGCTTCGCCTCGCCAGCTGTGGCTGCCGTCCACGCGCGCACCCTTGATCGTCCACGCGAAGGGCTACGCCCCGGCGGTCGTGCACGTTGGGCCGTTCGACGAGGGCACCCCGTCGGCGTCGGTCGTCGTGCGGCTCCGTCGGGCGGCCACGCTGGTGATCGTCACGCGGGTGGACGGTCGCGAGGCCCCGCTCGCGGAGTTGGAGTTGCGATGGGGGGCGACGGCCGACGCGCAGCCGTTCCGGGCACGCGCGCGCCTTGACGCGGCCCTTCAGTTCGATGCGTTGCCGATCGGCACGGGGTGGGTGTCCGTGGCCGCCGCCCGCGTCGGGGGCGAGTTCCTGTCGCTCGCTCCGTCCGCGCCGCGCCGGATCGACCTGCGCCCGGGCGAGACGACGACCCTCGGGATCAACCTCACCACCCGTCCCTGACCGCGCGACCGCGCGGGCCTCGCGGTCCCGGAGTCGAGTCCGCCGCCACTCGCCCTCGGTCTTGGTGCGGGTACCCTCCGCGCATGGAGCTGGTCGTCCTCATCGGGATCCCCGCCACGGGGAAGTCGTCGTTCGCGCGCGAGCGATTCGGGGAGACCCACCTGCGCCTCAACCTCGACATGCTGCGCACCCGCCACCGCGAGGACGTCTTGTTTCGCGCGTGCCTCGAGGCGAAGCAGCCCGTCGTCGTGGACAACACGAACACCACCCGCGCCGAGCGCGCCCGCTACGTGGCCGCCGCCAGGGCCGCCGGCTTCCGGGTCGTCGGGTACTACTTCTCGTCGCGGGTGGGCGATGCGCTCGCGCGCAACGCGACGAGGTCAGGGGAGGCGCGCGTGCCGGACGCGGCCGTCCTCGGCATGGCGGGGCGGCTCGAGCTGCCGCGGCTCGACGAGGGGTTCGACGCGTTGCACTTCGTCCGACTCGAGGGGCCGGCGTTCGTCGTGGAGGGGTGGCGCGATGAAGTTTGACGAGCTCGACGCGACGATGCGGGTCTTCGAGACCGCCCACGACCACTGTGTGCTGCCCGGGCTGCACATGGTGGTGCGGCTCGACGGGCGGTCGTTCACGCGCCTGACGAAGGAGGTGCACGCCTTCGAGACGCCGTTCGACGCCCGCGTCCGCGACCTCATGGTGCACACGACGGAGCACCTGATGGGCTGCGGGTTCCGCGTCCTGTACGGCTTCACCGAGAGCGACGAGATCTCGCTGCTGCTGCACCGCGACGAGGACCTCTTCCACCGCAAGCTGCGCAAGCTCGAGTCGATCCTCGCGGGCGAGGCCAGCGCGGCGTTCTCGTTGGCGCTCGGCGCCCACGGCGTCTTCGACGCGCGCGTCTCGCAGCTTCCGGACGCGGCGCGCGTGCGCGACTACTTCCGCTGGCGCCAGGAGGACGCGCACCGCAACGCGCTCAACGCCCACTGCTACTGGGCGCTCCGCCGCGAGGGGCGCTCGGTCGCCGAGGCGACGTCGGTCCCGCTGGGCATGGCGACCTCCGACAAACACGAGCTCCTCTTCCGCCACGGCGTGAACTACGACGACCTGCCCGCGTGGCAGAAGCGCGGCGTCGGCGTCTACGCGACCGACGTCGTGAAGGAAGGGCTCGACCCGCGGACGGGGACGCCCACCCGCACGACGCGCCGGCGCCTCCACGTGGATCTCGACCTCCCCTACGGCGACGCCTACGGCCCCTTCATCGACGCGCGCCTCGCGGACGGCGACCGCGGCTGACGGGGTCGGCGGCGCGGCCGAGGCCTCGGGCGATCCGCGGACCTCCTCGGGGGCGGTCCAGGGCGTGGGTACGCGAGGCCCGGTGCGCCGCGGGCGCCGGTCGCGTACCATCGGCCCCACCATGGAAGAAAAGCGTCGTCCCCTGTCGCGCCCCGCGCGCGCACCATCGACCGGAGCCACCGCAGAAGGCGCGCCCGCGACGGGCCGACGGCGAGGCGCGGAATCGCTCCGGGAACTCGCACAGGCCCGCCGCTATCTCGAGGCACTGCGGCCGGTGTATCTCGTCGGCTCGGTGCTGCTGGCGCTACCGCTGCTGATCGTCGCGCTCGCGACCGGGTGGCCGCCGGCGCCGACGATCCTGCTCCTGCTCGTGACGGGCTGTTTCATCGGCGGGCTTCGGATCCTGCGGGAGCCGCGGTTCTGGTCGGTCGTCGCAGCGATCGTCGCAACCGGAGTCGCCGGGGGATTCGCGATCTGGTCGTGGCTCAGGCTCGGTTGGCTCGATCTCTACGGCGCCTGGGCGCTCGTCATCATGGTGGCGTTCTGGGTCGGCGTCGGCCAGGCGGGGAAGGCCGCGGCGCTCGCCGAGGCGCATCCGGAGGCGTACAGCGCGCGCCTGATGCGCGGCGACCTCGCGCACGAGGGCGGGCGCCACGCGGAGGCCGCCCGCGCGGCGGCGCGCCACCGGCGGAACGTCCGCCTCGGGATCGCCGCCAGCGTCCTCACCGTGATCGTTGGGTTGCTCGTCTGGCGTCCGTGGGGGGCTCCGACGCGCGACGACGAGTGGACGGGGTTGATCGGGGTCGGGGGGCGGTCGTCGACGCCGATGGCGCCGCCCGGTCCGATCGACACGCGCATCGCGGAGTTCTCCGCCGCGTGGGCGCGTTCCGACGTCGCCGCCATCAACGCGCTCCGCTACGACGACGTACGCGCGCGGCAGTCGGAGCTGTTCCAACGCATCGTCAAGAAGCGTGGGTGGGTCGAGAAGCTTCCCACGGTGCTGGCCGGCGAGCCCGACCCGACGAACCGTGGCGGTCGCGCGACGTGGTACTTCGCGTTCGCCGACCGACCGGACGATCCTCCCTTCAAGCTCATCTGGGAGTGGGACGGCACCGTCTGGCGCCTCGCGAACATGTCCTTCCCGCGGGAGTAGGCGACCGTCCGGCCTCTCTCCGATCCACCGCCAATCTGCCGATCGCGCGACTCACGACGTCACGCCCGTCCGCCGCTGTGGCCACGCACCGACCGCGACGATGGCGAGGCCCGCTGCCACGACGGCGCCTGAGATCCACTCGCGGCCAGCCAACGGGACATCCAGCCGGTACTCACCGACTACGTCGATGGTCAGGTTGTGCTGCCACCACGGCGGCATCCCGAGCCATCCGCCCGTCAGGCTGGCGGCGCCGTAGAAGGCCATCGCGGCCCCCAGGACGACAAGACCGACGCGGACTCCGCGGTGCACGGAGCCAGCGTACCCGGAGGCGCATGCCGTGAGCGCCCACGCCGACTCCCGCAGTGGGGGATCACGCGGGCGGGAGCGGCGCCTTGCCGAACTGCCGCCGCCAACCGTTCAGCGACTCGCAGTTCCCGTGCACTTCGTCCGGGTGCCGGAAGGCCACTAGGTCGTCTTGCCAATAGCAGTGGATGCAGACCCCATCGGATCCGGGCGGAGGACGTTCGGCGACCAGGGTGTCCTCCTGCTCGCAGCACGGGCAGCGGTAGGGGCCGGGCGGCACGGCGCCATCGTACGCGTGGGTTCCATGGCGCGGCGTCTCAGGGGGATCTCCGGTAGACTTCGCGGTATGCGAGTTTCGCGTCGTTCATACCTTCGAGTCGGCCAGATTCTGGCCATGGCCCTGATCGCGAGCGCGGCGCAGGGTCGCGTGGCGACGGCTGACGACGTCGTGGTGTCGTTGCGGCCGATCGTGGCCTGGGTCCCCAAAGGACAGACCTCCGGGCTCCCGGCCAGCGTCCCGATCCGAGAGTTGCCCCGGAATGAAGACCAAACTGCGGGGCCTCGCTACGTGAAGGCACTAGCTTGGGGTGCCGGAAAGGACCTCTGGTTCGCGTTCGATAGCGGCATTGGGCGCATCGATGACGCTAGGACGTCACCGACGTGGACGTGGTACGTCCTTCCTCGACCCGATGGGGAAGACGGAGACACGGAGCCCGAGGTCCTCGCGCCGCGCGGCCCCAAGGGGCGGATCGCTGTGGGAACCGTGTTCGGGAGCATCGCCGTCTCCGATGGAGTCGACCCCAGGGGGCTCAAGTTGCACCCGATGCAGAGCTCAGAGCAAACGGCTGGGATCATGCCGTGGGTCGGGTGGAGCGCATCCGGGTCCATCGGCGCCTCCATGCACCTGTCCTGCAACGTCGCGATGTTGGATGCGAAGTCAGGCGCGGACGTTTGGCGTCGGGAGGAGCGAGTGGCTCGCTACCCCGCCAGTTCATTCGACGGCCGCTGGCTACTCCTGCCTTGGGCGGAGGCCGACTCAGATGCCGAGGTGCTAGACGCGGACACGGGGAAGACGCTCGCACGCCTCCCCCGCAAGGGAGCGGACCGCGTCTACGGCGCGATCGACGACATTGGGCGCTTCGTGGTTCAGGGGCGCGATGAAGAGCACCTGTCGGTGTGGGAGTGGAAGTCAGGCGCGGTGTCCAAGATGGAGATGGAGAGCGGCGAGCGTCCCATCGCGATGGCGTTCGTGCCCGGGACGTCTCGCTGTGTGGTGGCATCCCCGCAAGCGATCTCACTGTTCGACGTCGCCACCAGACGTCGGATGTGCCGGTGGGAGGCGAAAGACGCTGGCCCATTGGGGGAGTACGTTCCGCAGTCGGACATGTCGGTCTCAGCCGATGGGCGCCTGGTCGCGGTGTTGACCGAGCGCCTGACCGTCGTCGTTCTTGAGATCGTGATCGAGAAGCCCCGCTGAGCCTTCGCTAGTTCGGGGATCGGCGCGCCGTCCCGCTCTCGTGGACAAGTGCCTCCGCGCTCATCCCCGCGGGCGCGAGTTGAGGCAGCCGCGTGCCGTCGCAGCCGCGCACTCTCGCTGAGATTCCACGCCGCCGTCGCCACGCGGCCCTTGCCGACAACCGCGTCCAGCGCGACGCCGCCGACGATGCGTTGCCCCACGGACGTCGCGCGGCTCGACCCGCGCGGCGCCGTCGCCAAGACGACCCCGGGTCTGCTTGCCCGTACGGGCACCATCGAGCCTCGTGCTGCTTCGTCAACGTGCGCATCCGACGGGTCCGAGGATGGGGCGCCGATTCCCGCGTCCGAAGCGACGGACGCACCCAAGCCCCGGACTCGCGCAAGGCGGCGCATGGTGGGGGCGGTGGGACTCGAACCCACAACCTCGGGCTTAAAAGGCCCTTGCTCTACCGTTGAGCTACGCCCCCGGGGCGCGGCGCCATGCTCGCCGCGCGAGAGGGGCCGCGCAAGCCGGGCGCGTGGGGGGGCCGACGACGGCACGCTATGCGCCGTGCGGCGGCGGCCGGGCCTCGCGGTCGGCGGACGCCGAGCGCCGACGGTCGCGGATCGACGCGGTCCGCGGCGGCCGTCAGCGGCCGTGGATCGTCGTCTCGGGATGGTGCGCGAACCAGCCGTACCACTCGGTGAGGAGCGACGGGACCCGGGCCAGCTGCTTGCCGCGGAGCGAACCCTCGACGCATCGGCCCTCGAGGTCGAATCGGCTGCCCGTCCCGAGCTCGTGGAAGCCGGTCGCGTCGCGCCCGAAGGTGCGCAGGGTGCCGTCGAGTCGCGCGTCGAACGCCACCGCGGTCCGCGACGACGCCTCGAACCAGACCGTCACCGGCACGCCGCCCACGTCCTCCTCCACGACCCCCGCGCTCGCCGCGAGCCTCGCGAGCGGATAGGCCCGCGCCTCCTCGCCCGCCCGCACGCCGAGGAGCAGGTCGCCGAGGCGGAGCCGCGGGTCGCGCGACACGATCGTCGCGTCGAACGACGCCGACAACCACGGGTTGCCGCTCTGCGCCTGCTCCCGCGTGAAGTACCGCCCCACGAACCGCGGATCGGGCGCCATCACGTCGGTGTCGGGATGGTCGCGCCGCCACGCGGCCCACGTCGTGTGCGTCCCCGTCGCGAGCGGCGCCAGCGTCCGCCCCGATCGCGGCCCGTCGAAGCACCTCCCCGTGAGGTGCATCCACAACGAGCCCGTGTCCCGGTCGTAGAGGATCGCCGTCCCCTGCCAGACGCCCTCGAACCCGAACGTCAGCCGCTGCCCGTCGAGCACCGGGTCGAACGCGATCCCCGACGAGCACACGACGCAGTACGTCACGGCGATCGGCGTCCCCGCGACCACGTCGTTCACCACGTGGTGGTACGCGAGCATCCCGACCATGTACGCCCGCGCGCGCCCCGCCACCACGACGCCGAACACCTCGTCGTCGCCGCGCACGAACCGCGCGTCCACCGCCGGCACGCACCGCGGCTCGTCCGCCGCGAGGAACCCGTCGTGCGCGATCACGAACTGCGCCCGCGGGTACGGCCCGATCATCGTTCGCGACGCGTTCGGCGACGGCTTCGAGCGGTCCGGCGCCCCGCGCGGGACATCGACCGCCGTGGGATCCGGCGCGCGCGCGTCGACCGCGACCCGAGGGTGTTCCTCGCCGCCGCACGCCGCCAGCGCGCCCGCGAGCAGGGCCGCGAGCGCGCGGTGGACGGGGCGGGGACGACGCGGCGCCATGGCCTCGATCTTCCGGTCCCGGCGGGGAGCGCACAAGGCCGCGGTCGCCCGCGGGGGACCGCGAGGCCCGCTCGCGATCAGGGGTCGAACGCGAGGAAGGCCAGGAGCTGCCCGTCGGTCACCGCGACGGGATTCGAGAGGTCGGCCCCGACGAGCCCCGCGGGCACCGCCGGCTCGATCCAGCGCACGTAGTCGAACTGTGCGCGGAGGTCCGGGTCGCCGTCCGTGATCAGGCCGTTGTTGTGGGCCACCGGGCCCAGGGGCTCGCAGGAGAGCCAGTCGGTGTAGACGGTGAGGCCCACCTGCAACGTCGCGGGGAAGTCGTCGCGCCGGTAGCGGCGGTGCACGGCCCACGCGCCGCCCTCGGGCCGGATGAGGAGGATGAGGTGCGGCCCGACCCGCGCCGCGCGCAGCGTCGCCGCCGCGGGGCCCGGCGCGATCTCGAGGATCGAGTCGCTGTCGTCGGTCGTCTTGACCTCGGTCTGGTACGTGCCCGGCGTGTTCGCGGCCCCGAGCGAGAGGAACACGTAGTCCTCGTGGCCCGCGGTCCACGTCGCGGGGGTCACGGCGCGCGGCGCGCGCACCATGATCCCCGCCAGCGAGAACTGCGCGTTCGGCGCGGCGGTGCCCGCGCGGTTGCGCGGCTCGAGGTGCGTCGTGACGACGAAGTCGCCGGTCACGGGCTTGAACGTCAACTCGCCGCGGTAGTCCTGGTACCAGGTGCTCGCGTACGGGACCATCGTGAGCCAGCCCGCGCGCGTGGTGTTCGCGTCGAAGGCCTCGAGTTGGTCGTGGGGCCAGCCCTCGACCTCCCACACGCGCAACCAGTCGTCGAGCGACGCTGGGTCGTCGAACTCGTCCGACAACGCCGCGAGCCCGGCCGGCGGCGGGGGCGGGGGAGGCGGCGGGGGAGGAGGCGGCGGCGACCCACCGTCGGCCGGGCCCGAGCCGCCGCCCCCGCCGCAGCCGACGAAGGCGGCTGCCAGGACCACGAGGGCCAAGGCCGCGACCGTCCATCGAACGCCGCGCCGTGCCGTGAGGAACGCCGACATGCCGACCTCCGCCGCGGCCCGCCCGTCGGAGCGTAGCCCCGGACGCCGCGCCCGGGACGACCGCCCCGCACGGGATGCCGCCTCGGGAGAGTCGGCCGGCGCGCCGCGAGTTGTCAGCGGTTCGCGGGCGACCGGGCCTACGAACGGCCACCGGGCCTACGAACGGCCACCGGGCTCGCAGTCCCACGCCGTCGGCCGCGGTCCCCGAGGACGGCCGGGGTCGTCAGGCGCCGAGGCCGCGCAGCCGCTCGACGGTCTCGATCACGCGCGCGGCCGCGCGCGCG
>JAEUHO010000269.1 GCA_016795345.1 Planctomycetia bacterium
GTCGGATCACAACCCCACGCAAGGCCAGGGAACCAGATCCCAAGCGCCTCTCGGGTCTTCAACCAGACCCAGCACACCCAAGACCCGGACCCGGAAGAGCCAGACCGTCAGAATTCCGCGGATCCAGATCAGCGCTTACAACGCCTGACCTTCGGCCTCAACGTCACGCTGGACGGCTGCGTCGACCACAGGGAAGGCATCGCGGACGACGAGACCCACGCCTACTTCACGCGCCTCATGGACGAAGGCGGAGCGATGCTCTGGGGCCGCGTCACGTACGAGATGATGGAAGCGTTCTGGCCGGCCATCGCGCGGGGCGAGCAGGACGTGCCCCCGGCGATCCGCGCATGGGCGGTCCAACTGGAAGCCAAGCCGAAGTACGTCGTCTCGTCGACGCGGACGGACTTCCCGTGGACGAACAGCCATCACCTGCAGGGCGACCTGCGCGCGAGTGTCCAGCGCCTCAAGGACGCGACGCCTGCCGGCGTGCTCCTCGGCAGCGGCACGCTCGCGACGGCCCTCGACCGGCTGGACCTGATCGACGAGTACCGATTCCTCCTCCACCCGCGGATCGTCGGCCATGGCCCGACGCTCTACCGGGGCGGGCTGCCCACCGCGCGACGGCTCGAGTTGCTCTCCGCGGAACCGCTCGGCAACGGCGCGGTCGCCCTCCACTACCGACGGGCCCGGTGACCGCTGCCCCGTCGACGCCCGGTGCGCTCACGCCCGCACCCGCACCGCGGACACAGCGCGAACGGGGCCGCCCGCCTGTGGACGTACGGGGAGCCCGGCCGCCCTCAAAAAGCCTCCATTTCGGCCCGACAGAGGCGTCAGGGCGTCGAAAGCGCCATCACGGCAAGTTGCCGCACGTTCGGCGCACGGGACGACCGGTTCAGGGAGGGAGAGGGCACGGGAGACGGCATCGTGGACATCGGCGGGACTCCGCAGCGACTGTTCGCGTATAGTTCGTATGGTAACCCCACCCCCCGACATCGCCCTCGACGCCGTCCTCCGCGCAGAGGCGCCCCGGGCGCGGGTGGACGCCCGCAATGCCAGCCTGGACCGCCTCGACATCGCTCTCGAGGGCGGCTCGGTCGAGTCGCGGACCGCTGCGGCCCGGACAAGTTCGATCACCCTCGGGCTCCTTCGGGTGGCTCGACAACCGACTCCTGCACGACGGATGGCTCGCCCGACTCGAACCCGACGCCACCGCCGTGCTCACCCTGCTCGCCCTCGCCGCGGATCGCCACGGCGCCTCCTGCTACGGGCGCGTCCGGATGGCCCAACGCCTGGGCATGGCCGTCGCACGAGTAGACCTCGCGCTCGAACGCCTCAAAGACCTCGGCCTCGTCGACCACCGTCCCTGGCGACACGGCGACCCGGACGGCGTCTGGCAACTCACGTCCCTGCCGCCGCGCGACGAGCCACGTTCAGCAACCGGCGCCACCCGCATCGGCGACCTGCTTGGGGCCTGCTCCGAGACAACGGACGCGCTTCGGGCGGCGGCGGGAGGCGCCTCGCGACGTCACTCGTCGTCAGCGTGTCAGGAACACGCGATCCTCCTCGTTCCTCGCGATGCGCCTCCCGGACGCTCGCCCGAAATCGGTTCATTTGTTTCGTCGCAGACCCTTACTCCACTCGGCATTCGCCAGCGCCCCGGATCCTGACCGCCGGATTCCCGCGGCTCTCGACCGCCGGCAACACCAGCGCCCCTGCTCCCAGCTTTCGCGGGTCCCCATGCCACGCGCATGGTCGAAACGTGCTCCGCCTCTCGCGGCGCGTCGGGCTTCGGTCATGCCCGCTTTCGCCGCGACCCGACTCGCGGGCGAGTCGCGTCGCGGGCGGCGGTGAAGGCGGAGTCGTCGCCCAGGTGGATGTAGATCCGTCCCTTCAGCACGTCCCCGTCGAGGACCGCCCAACCCCGGCCGCTCGCCATGTCGGCCTCGTCGTGGCCGCCCCACGAGAACTCCACGAGCGCCTTCTCGTCGCGGCTCCCGAACCGGCAGTCGATCTGACCCTCAACCGCAATGAAGCGGAACGTGCCGAGTCCGTCCTCCTCGAACGTGAAGTGCGCCGGCCCGAGCAGATCGAACGCGTCTCGGTCCCACAGTTCCATCGACTCGATCCGCCACCTGCCCACAAACGGCGTCGGGGTCTTCATGACGGGAGCATCCCACACCGTTTCGAACGCGGGTGTCGGCGCCCACACCCCGCGTCCTGGGGAAACTCGCGCGGGTCGGGGCGAGAGCGGGGAGAGTCCGAGAGGTCTCGGGGCCTCTCCCGCTTAGAGCCTATCCCAAGACCCTCCCTGCTCCGCCCGGCGATCCTCTCGCTGCGGCGGGCCTGCTCGCCGGGAAGCCCGTCAACGGGTCAGGAACCCGCCTCCGGGGCTTCCCGGCTGCGCTTGCCCGCCTCGCGTCGGTCTCGCCGGGCTCGCGACGGGTAGTATTGGAATAGGCTCCTAACAGTCCCGCCCCCAGGCGGGATCCGTGGTCGCAGCGTCGTCGCGAACCGTCGCCACAAGTCGCGTTTTGCGCGCGAGTTACGTCGCCCTTCCGCGAATCCCTCGCGGGCGCACTCGCGCCGCCGCTTCTCCCCCATCGCGAACTCGAACGAAGAAGTGGCTCCCCGACCTGGGCTCGAACCAGGGACCTACAGATTAACAGTCTGCCGCTCTACCAACTGAGCTATCGGGGAGCGCCGATACCGGGGGTGAGGATAACAACCCTCGCCCGCCACGCCAGATTCGGCAATGCCGGCCTCCACGCCCCACCGACGGTCAACCGGCGCCGGCGCGCCCCCACTGCGGTCACCGCCACCATCGGGCGCGTCGCGTGGGGCTCGCCGCCCGGGGCGCGCGCCGCCCGTCGCGTCGAGAGCGGCCCGCCGACAACAATCCACGGAGCGTCCCCCCCGGGCGGATCATGGGCGCGAGAGCCCCCATGCCGCCCGACACGTCCACGGACCGGATCCCCACGCTCCGCGAAGCCCTCGAGCAGACGACCGTCGCCGACCTCCGCCCGATCGCCGCGCTCACGGGCGAACCCGTCCCCACCCGCAAGGACGACCTGATCAAGGTCGTCGCCAAGCACTTCGCCGGGCCGGCCCTGCGCGCGCTCTGGGAGCGCCTCGACCCACTGGAACAGGCCGCGGTCGCGGAAGCCGTCCACGCCGACCCGCCGCGCTTCCGCGCCGATCGCTTCCGCGCGAAGTTCGGCCGCCTCCCGCGGCTGACGGGGACGCTGCGCCGCGGCAGTTCCTCGACGTGCACCCCGTTGCGGGTCTTCTTCCACGGCGAGGGCGTGATCCCCGACGACCTCCGGGCGCGCCTCGTGGCGTTCGTCCCGCCCCCCGCGCCCGCCACCGTCCCGACCCTCGACGCGCCCCCCGCCGTCCACGAACGCACCGACCGCGGCACCGCGGACGCGGTCCCCGTCACGGTGCACGAGACGGCGCGCCGCGCCGTCCGCGAAGCGCTCGGCGTCCTGCGCCTCGCCGACGCCGGCAAGTTGTCCATCACCGAGACGAACCGCCGCCCGACGCCCGCCTCCGTCGCGGAGGTCGCGGCGATCCTCGAGGGCGGCGATTTCTACGCCGCGCCCCCGCCGAAGCGGCGGGCCGACGCCGAGGTCGGCCCCATCCGCGCGTTCGCGTGGCCCATGCTCGTGCAGGCCGCCGGACTCGTCGAACGCGCGGGGGCGAAGCTCCGGCTGACCGCGACCGGCCGCCGAGCCCTCGCGCAGCCGCCGGCCGAGCTTCTCCGCGACCTCTGGCAGCGGTGGCTGCGGACATCGCTCCTCGACGAACTCGCCCGGGTCGAGTGCGTGAAAGGCCAGACCGGTCGCGGCCAGCGCGACCTCACGTCACCGGCGGAACGCCGCGAGGCCATCACACGGACGCTCTCGCTCTGCCCCCCCGAACGTTGGATCGACGTGGACCGACTCCTCGACCACGCCTGGGCCACCGGCCACGAGTTCACGGTCGCGCGCCACCTCTGGCACCTGTACGTCGCCGAACCCCGCTACGGCTGCCTCGCCCAGTACAACGTCGGCCGGCTCCTCGAACGCCGCGTCCTCCTCTGCCTGCTGCTCGAGTACGCCGCAACGCTGGGCCTCGTCGACGTCGCCCTCACCCCGCCCGCGTTCGCGCGCGCGGACTGGACGGACCTCTGGGGCGTCGACGAGCTCACCTGGTTCAGTCGCTACGACGGCCTGCGGTACGTGCGCATCACCCCGCTCGGCGCGTACGTGCTCGGCGTCACGACGTCGCCGCCGCCCGAGCCGAAGCCCACGTCGGCGCTCCGGATCCTCCCCACCGGCGAGATCGTCGCGACCGACGACCGCTTCGGCCCCACCGACGTCCTCGCGCTCGACGCCTGCGCACGCCGCAGCTCGGACCGCACCTGGGTCCTCGACGCCACCTCCCTCTTGGCCGCCGTCCAGGCCGGCCGCCCGATCGCGGAGCTCCGCGCATTCCTGCGCGCGCAGGCGGTGGACCCGCTCCCCGCGACCGTCGAACGCCTCCTCGACGACGTCGAGCGCCGCTGCGCCGCCGTCGTCGACCGCGGGCTCGTCCGATCCGTCGAGTGCGCAAGCGAGGCCCTCGCCTCCGAGCTCGCGCACGACGCGCGTACGCGCCGCCACTGCCGCGCCGCCGGCGGACCGTTCCTCACCGTCCCGCCGGCGTCCGAGCGCGCGTTCCGTCGCGGCCTCGTCGAGCTCGGCTACGTCCTCGCCGACGCTCCGCCGCTCCCGCCCGATGCCACGGCGCGGACCACCCGGCGGCGCACCGTCGGCGAAAGCACGGTTGCCCCGGACCTCACGGCCACGGACGGCGTGTCCGACGACGCGTGACCGTCGCGGCGCCGGCCGGCTACGTCGCCGCGCGCGCGGCCGCGAGCGCCGCGTCGTAGGACGGCTCCTGCGTGATGTCGGCCACGTACTCGACGTGCCGCAGCACCCCCGCGCGGTCCACCACGAACACCGCCCGCGCCAGGAACCGCGTCAACGGCCCCGACGTGATCGTCACCCCGTACGCATCGCCGAACGACGTCGCCCGGTGGTCCGACAGCATCCGCACCGCCGTCACCCCCGTCGCGCCGCACCACCGCTTCTGCGCCATCGGCAGGTCCACGCTGATCGTCTCGATCGCCACGCCCGGCACCTTCCCCGCCTCGGTGTTGAACCGCCGCGTCTCGAGGTCGCACACCGCGGTGTCGAGCGACGGCACCGTCGAGAATACCCGCACCGTGTCCGACGGCCCGCCCACCTTCACCACCGCGAGCGACCCGTCCACGACCTCGGCCACGGGCGCCGCGTCCCCGACCTTCAACGCGGGCCCGCGCAGGTCCACGGGGTTGCCCTTCAGCTTCACGGCACCGGCACGCACGCTCGGAACGGCCATCGACGTCTCCTCCCGGGATGTGGGACCGAGAACGTACCCCGCCGGCCGGGGTCGCGACCTCCCCCGCGCCCGCCGCATCGCGCGCACGTCGCAAGCCCCCCACGGGACGCGTCCCCCGCCCGCCAACGCAAGGCCCGCTCGCCCGCGAACCCGCGCGCCCGCGGGCCCACGTGCCGGCCCGCACATGGCCCCGCATCCCCCCTCCGCCGACGCAAGGCCCGCTGGCCGGCGCGCACCCCTCGCGAGCCGGCGGGCCTCGCGGTCCCGAACCCTGACCGCTCCGCGTCGCCCCCGCGTCGCCCCCACGGCGCCCCCACGGCGCACCCGCGGCGCCCCCACGGCGTGCCGACGAAGCGGCCGCCGCGGGAAGGCCCGCGGCGGCCGGAGGAGGAACGAATGCGACGTCGCGCGCGACGCGCTACTTCACGTCGAAGCGGTCGAGCATCATCACCTTGTTCCACGCCTTGACGAAGTCGTTCACGAACTTCGTCTGCGCGTCGGAGGCCGCGTAGACCTCCGCGATCGCGCGGAGCTCGGCGTGCGAGCCGAAGGCGAGGTCGACCGGCGTCGCCGTCCACTTGACCTTGCCGGTCTTGCGGTCGAGGCCCTCGTAGAGGCCCTCGGTCGCCGACTTCGACCACTTCGTCGCCATGTCGAGCAGGTTCACGAAGAAGTCGTTCGTGAGCACGCCCGGCCGCGCCGTGAACACGCCGTGGGTCACGCCGCCGGCGTTGGCGCCGAGGGCCCGCAGGCCGCCGACGAGCACCGTCATCTCGGGCACCGACAACGTCAGCAGGTCCGCGCGGTCGACGAGGAGCTCCGCGGGCGAGCCCGCCTGGCCCTTCGCCCAGTAGTTGCGGAACCCGTCCGCCGTCGGCTCGAGCACCGCGAACGACACGACGTCGGTCTGCTCCTGCGACGCGTCCGTGCGGCCCGGGGTGAACGGGACGACGACGTCGACGCCGGCGGCCCTCGCCGCCTGCTCGACCGCCGCGCACCCCGCGAGGACGATCAGGTCCGCGAGCGAGACCTTCCGGCCGCCCGCCGCCGCGCCGTTGAACTCGGCCCGCACCGCCTCGAGGCGCGCGAGCACCTTCGCGAGCTCGGCCGGGTCGTTGACCGCCCAGTCCTTCTGCGGGGCGAGGCGGAGACGGCCGCCGTTGGCGCCGCCGCGCAGGTCGGTGCCGCGGAAGGACGCGGCCGCCGCCCACGCCGTGCGCACCAGCTCGCCGACGCCGAGGCCCGACGCGAGCACCTTGCCCTTGAGCGTGGCGACGTCGGCGGCGTCGATCGGCGGGTGGTCCGCCTTCGGGACCGGGTCCTGCCAGATCAGCTCCTCCTTCGGGACCTCGGGGCCGAGGTAGCGCGAGCGCGGGCCGAGGTCGCGGTGCGTGAGCTTGAACCACGCCTTGGCGAACGCGAGGCGGTACTCCTCGGGGTGCTCGAGGAAGCGCTTCGCGATCTTGCCGTACGCGGGGTCGAAGCGCAGCGAGAGGTCCGTCGTCAGCATGATCGGGGCGTGGGTCTTCGCCGGGTCGTGGGCGTCGGGCACGAGGCCGTCGCCCTTCCCGCCGGCCGGGATCCACTGGGTGGCGCCCGCCGGGCTCTTCGTCTTCACCCACTCGTACGCGAACAGGTTCTCGAGGAACTGGAGGCCCCAGCGCGTCGGCGTGGACGTCCAGGCGCCCTCGAGGCCGCTCGTGACCGTGTCGCCCGCGTTGCCGCGGCCGCACCGGTTCTCCCAGCCGAAGCCCTGGTGCTCGGCGCCGGCGGCCGCGGGCTCGCGGCCCACGCACTTGCTCGGGTCGTGCGCGCCGTGCGCCTTGCCGAACGTGTGCCCGCCGGCGATCAGCGCGACGGTCTCCTCGTCGTTCATCGCCATGCGCGCGAACGTCTCGCGGATGTCCTTGGCGGCGAGCAGCGGGTCGGGGTTGCCGTTCGGGCCCTCGGGGTTGACGTAGATGAGGCCCATCTGCACCGCGGCGAGCGGGTTCGCGAGCTTGCGGTCGCCGCTGTAGCGCTCGTCGGCGAGGAACTGCTTCTCCGGGCCCCAGTTGACGATCTCGGCCTCCCAGTCGTCGTGGCGGCCGCCGGCGAAGCCGAACGTCTGGAAGCCCATGGCCTCGAGCGAGACGTTGCCCGTCAGCACCATCAGGTCGGCCCAGGAGATGCGCGCGCCGTACTTCTGCTTCACGGGCCAGAGCAGGCGCCGCGCCTTGTCGAGGTTCGCGTTGTCGGGCCAGCTGTTGAGCGGGTCGAACCGCTGCTGACCGCCGGCCGCGCCGCCGCGACCGTCCATCGTGCGGTACGTGCCGGCGCTGTGCCACGCCATGCGGATGAACAGGGGCCCGTAGTTGCCGTAGTCCGCGGGCCACCAGTCCTGCGACGTCGTGAGGACGGCCTTGATGTCGTCCTTCAGCGCCTTCAGGTCGAGGGTCGCGAACGCCTTCGCGTAGTCGAAGTCGGCCCCCATCGGGTTCGACGCGACGCCGTGGCGCCGCAGGGGCGAGAGATCGAGCTGTTCCGGCCACCAGAACTGGTTGGGGCGCGCCTCGTCCGGCGCGCCGGTCGCGGTCGTCGCCGCCCACGGCGACGCCGCGAGCGCGAGCGCGAAGAGCACCTTCGTCCGGGTCTTGAGCATCACATCCTCCGGGGTCGTCGGGCTGCCTCCCGACGTCCGGAGCCTACGGGGACGCGGAGGCCCGCGGGGAGGATGCGGGGGCGAATGCGAGTCGTTCTCGACGCCGCCCCGCCGGAGGCCTCCGCGTGTTCCGTCCGGACGATCACCGTGATCGGACCGACGCCGTCCGACGGCCCCCGCGTCAGTCGAGGAGGAACGCGACGATCGTGACCGGGTCGGCGGGCCCGCGGGCGCCGACGAGCACGACCCCGCTCATCGCCTCGCCGTCGCCGGCGTTGTAGACCTCGAACCGCGTCACGTCCGTGGCGTCGAAGGCCGCGGCCAGCGCGGCCTTCCCGCGCGCGGCGTCCTCGAGGCCGTCCACCATCGCGCCCGCCGACGACCTCGCCTCGCGATCCGGCAACGCCGCGAGCTCCGCGACCACGTCGCGCGCGGCCCCGGCGGGACGCGCGTACACGCGCCGCCACGGCCCCATCCACGCCGCCTCGCCGAACCGCTCCCACTTCGCGCCGACGAACCGGCGATAGGTCGCGCGCGCGACCGGCTCGAGGTCGGCGCCGGTCGGCCCCGTGAACGTCGCGCTGCCGAAGCCCGCGTCGCTCGCGGGGCCGAACACCGCTTCGAGCGCGGCGACGGCGGTGGAGGGGGTCGAGGGGGTGCCCATGCGCGCGAGCGTACGCCCGCGGCGCCGCGCCGCCCACGCCGCGCCGGCCGGAACCGCGTCGCGCCGCCCGCCGGGCCGTCTCACCCGTCGCGCGGCGGCGGGCACGGGCACGGAGCGCCCGCCTGGCGCCGATGGCCGACGAGCCCCCCGCGACGGTCGGTCTCGACCGCGCAGCATGCCTCGATCGCCGCCCGCAGGCGGGTCCGCGCGCGCTGCACGCGCGAGCGGAGCGTCGAGCCCGAGAGCCCGAGCTCGCGCGCCACGTCGGCCTGCGCCGCGCCCTCGACGTCGATGCGCCGCAGCACCTCGCGGTCGGCCGCCGCGAGGCCGCGGAGCATCGGCGCGAGGCAGCCCGCGAGGTACGCTGCCGTCTCGTTCGCCTCCGGGTCCGCCGGCGCGGCCGCCTCCGCGTCGAGCGGCCCGGCCTTCGACCGCCGCCGCCAACGGTCCACGGCGGCCCGCTGCGCCGTCGTGAACACCCATGCGCGCGCCGCGTCGCGCGGCAACGGCGCGCGCTGCAGCAGCTTCAGCAACGTCTCCTGCACGACGTCCTCGGCGTCGTGCCCCTCGCGCGTCCGCGCGCGGACGTACCGCCGCAGGCGCCCGAGGAACTCGTCGTCGAGGACGTCGGCGTACGGGCCGCGGGGGTCACCCACAGCAGCCCTCGGACGGGCCGCAGCAGCCGGACCCTCGCGCACCCGCGCGGGCCTTCGCCTCGAAGAACCGCCGCAGGTTGCCGGGCAGCCGGTACGGCGTCCGCTCGCGCGTCGGCGCCTCCGCCGGCCGGCTCGCCGCCGTCTCGATGGCCTCGACGATCATCGCCTCGGGCGCCTCCTCGTACTCGCGACCGCGCCAGACCCAGACGCGACAGTCTACGCCCTCGCCGCAGAGGTCGCCGCAGTCGCCGCACGCGCTCTCGCGCAGCTCGAGCGCCACGTCGCGCCCGTCCACGCGGATCGTCGGCGACGAGACGAACCGCGCCGCCACCGCGTCCTCCATCGTCCGGATCACCGTCCGGCGCACCTCGACCTCGACGCCCCGCCGCCGCAGGCGCCCCGCGACCTTCGCGAGCGCCGCGTCGAGGTGGGCCGACGTTTTCGTGCACCGTCCGCACGTCGAGAGGTCGAGCGCCAGCAGCTCGATCGTCATCCGCCGCGCCGCCACCGCCGGCGCGCGTCCTTCGTTGGTTCCCATGGTCTGCCTCCGTTCCGGTTCCGAACCGACACACCCGGTGCTGGTCACGACCCACGCCGCGCCGGCGAGCACGGCCCACGTCCGCGCGCCGCACCTCGACCGACCGACGACGTCCATCGCGACCTCCGGGGACGGGGCACCGCGCCCCGCAGGAGAGAGACGCGCCGCCCCCCGTTTCGACGCACCCCCCCGCCGGGCGGCCCCCGCGCCGGCCCCCGGGGGCGGTCGGACGCCCGGGACGCAAGGCCCGGTCGCCGGCGACCGGGCCTCGCGGTCCCCCGCCGGGACCGCGTCCCCGGGACCCTCCCCGTCCGGCGCGGCCGCACGACGCGATCACGCGCCGCGTCAGAGCGCCGCGTCGTACACGGCCTCGCGGAGCCGGCGCATCAGCGTCTCGACGCACGCGCGGCCGCGGTCGCCGTTCGAGAGGAGCGCGACGACGACGCGGCGCCGGACGAACCCGTCCACGTGGCCGTACCAGCCGACGAAGTGCCCGCTGTGCGCGTAGCGGAGGTCCGCGCGCTTGCGGCGGACGTAGAGGCCGAGGCCGTAGTCGGAGCCGCCGCCCTTGCGGCTCTGGGGCCGCAACATCTCGGCGCACGAGGCCGGCGTGAGGACGCCGCGTCCCGCGGGCTCCCCCGCGCGACCGGGCGCGAACGCGGCGAAGAGCGTCGCGAGGTCGTCGGCGGTCGAGAGCATGCCCGAGGCCGCGAGCGTGCGCATGGGCCGGAACGGCAGGGGCCGGTTCTCGGCGTCGTGGGGCGTCGCGAGGCGCGGGACGCCGTCGGCGGTCCGCGCGAACGACGTCGAGGCGAGCCCGAGCGGCGCGAGCACGAGCTCGTGCGCGAGGTCGGCGTACGCGCGGCCGGACGCGCCCTCGAGCACGGCCTGCGCGAGCACGAAGCCGCCCGCGGCGTAGCGATACGTGGCGCCCGGCGCGGCGACGAGCGCGATCCGGCCGTCGGGCGGGCCGTCGCGGCGCAGCAGGTCGAGTGCGCCCGGGCGCTCGCCGTCGGCGCAGAAGCCGGGCTCGAACGGCGAGAACCCCGCGGCGTGCGCGAGCAGGCGGCGGAGCGTGACCGTGTCGAGGTCGACGCCCGGCGCGCGGTCCGCGGGCAGGCGCCACCCGCCGAGGTGGCGCCACACCGGCTCGTCGAGCGCGAGGCGCCCGCGCTCGGCGAGCGCGAGTGCGCACGCGGCGACGACGACCTTCGAGAGCGAGAACACCTGGGCGACGGTGTCCGTCGTCATGGGCGCGTCGGCGGTCGCGCGGCCGAACGACGCGCGCAGCGTGGGCCCGTCGGCGAACCGCACCACGATCGCGAGGCCCGGCACGCCGCACGCCTCGAACGACCCGCGCGCCTCCTCCTCGAGCACGCGCGCGACGCGACGCGCCGCGACGGCCGTGCGGTCGCGGACGAGCCCCACGGCGGCCGCGGCCCGGCGCA
>JAEUHO010000287.1 GCA_016795345.1 Planctomycetia bacterium
ACGGCGGGCACCGGCCCGAAGCGGCTGGCGCTGACGTTCGACGAGGACGCCGACCCGGCTCCCACCGTCCACGTCCCGTTGGCGCCGCCGCGACCGGAGGAGGCGGGCTCGGGGCCGGTGGGCGTCGTCGTCTCGTACATCGGGGACGGCGCGCGTCCCAGGGTCCTCGAGCTCGAGTGTGTCCTCGACGGTCGCTACGACGCGACGGTCCGGCTCCGGCTCGACGGCGCGCGGCCCACCGGGCGGTTGCCGCGCGCGACCACGTACCGGATCGACGCGGTGCTCGATGGGTGGGCGAGTGACCAGGTGTGGCGCGAACTGGCGTCGAGCCTCGAGGACTCGCTCGTCCTCGACCTCGTGCTGCCCGTCGCGCGCGTCCTCGAGGTCGTGGACGCGGTCCGGGGCGAGCCGGTCGCCGGTGCGTACGCCGACGAGTTCCATTGGAGCGACAACTCGAGCGACGACGTGCCCGGGCGGCCGTACACGCACGACGAGCACGTCGAGCGCCGTGCGCGGACCGCCGCCGATGCGTCCGGGCGGATCGCGCTGGGCCCCTCGGTACGGGCGACGGCCGTCTGGATCGGCGCGCCGGGGCATGCCTGGACGAGTTTGTGGGTCGAGCTCGTCCCGACGCCCCAGCGGGTCGTCCTGCCCCGCGGGGGCGGCGTACGGGTGGACGTCCGGGGCGCGGAGCGGCTGCGGGACGCCTGCGTGCTCGTGCGTCGCGACGACGGGAACGAGCCGCAGGACGACCCGGCGTCGGGTGGATTCGCCGGCGTGGAGGCGTACCCGACGGACGTCGCCGGTGCGTTCGTGCTCGAGGGCCTCGCGCCCGGGCGCTGGCTCGCGGCGGTCGGGCCGCGATCTGCGCGCCTTTCGCAGGAGGCCCCGTCGGCATCGAGCCCCTTCGAGGTCGTCGCCGGGAACACCACGGTCGTGACGCTCACGCCCGCCGACGTGCCCTCCGAAGCGGAGCTCTCCGTCGTGTTCGAGTTCCGGTCGTCCCAGCCGCGCGCGGCCTCGGCGACCTGGGATCTGTCCGGCGCCGGTCGGAAGACGCGCGGGCTCGCGCGGGACCTCGAGGTGCCCGCGACGGATGCCACGGGCGTCGCGCGGGTCGGGGTGCGCGGCCTGCGACGGGGGCCGTACCAGCTCACCGACGCCGAGTCCGGGTGGGGTTGCTTCGTCAAGGTGCGCGAGGCGGACGAGGTCGTCACCGTGGTCGTCCCTCCGCCCGGGCGCATTCGGGTCCGAGTGCTCGGCACCGGCGACCGACGGCCGCTCCCGGAGGCCGGGGTCCGCCTCGAGTACGGCGGCCCATCGGCGATGGGGGGGAGCGCCGGCGAGGCCGTCGACGGGGTTCCCCCGACGCCGTCGGCCACGGATGAAGCGTTTGCCGTGACGTCTTGGTCGGGTGGCCGCACCCAGGTCCCGTTCGACCGTGTCGCGAAGTGTCACGCCGCGAGCGTGCCGAGCGGCCGCGTCGAGGTCGTCGCCTCGATGGCCGGGTTCGTCGAGCGCCGGGTGGAGGCCACGATCACGCCGGGCGACGCGGCGGTCGAACTCGAGGTCTTGCTGGACGCGGCCGCGATCGTCGTCGTCCGGGTGACCCAGGGGGGCAAGCCCGCGCCGCAGCTCGTCGGCGAGATCTCGCTGGGGAGGGTTGCGCCCGACGGCGCAGGCGGCTCCGACATGTCGTGGTCGTCGTGGCGGTCCGACGTGAGCGAGGCGGTGTTCGACGGGCTCGAGCCCGGCACGTACCAGGCGTCCTGGCGCCGTGACGAGCGGACCGAGGCGGTCACCGCGACGGTCACGGTGAAGGCGGGCGAGCGCGTCGAGGTCCCGTTGGAGGCGAAGTGACCGTGCCCGCCATCCACGGGCCCGTCAGCGCGCGGGGACGGTCAGCTTGACGTCGGTGGAGGGCGCGGTCGCCGCGCCGACGTCGACCCAGGCCTCGCCGACGCGGACGGAGAAGCGGACGGCGCCCGCCTTGAGGCCGCGGAAGCGGAAGCGACCGTCGGGGCCGACCTGGACGTAGGGACGCATGGCCGCGCGGCGCGCGCCGTCGTCGGCCTGCAGGCTCGTCGCCGCCGTCGGCACGCCCGCGTCGTCGACGAGCGTCCCCGCGACCTCCACGCCCTCGACCACCTCGAGCACCACGTCCGTCGCCCCGACCTCGATGCTCTCGCGGATCGTGCCGAGGAACCCCGACCGGCCGCCGCCCGCCTCGAGGTCGAAGCGGAACGCGCCGAGGCCGTCCGCGACGAACGAGCCGTCGGCCGCGGTGTAGGCGAACGCCCGCGTGCCCTCGACGTGGAGGGCGCCGCCGTGGAGGTCGACCTCGCGCGCGAGCACGCCCACGGGCACGCCCGCGGGCACGGCCGCGCCGTCCTTCCCGACCACGCGGCCCGTGATCCGCCCGCCCACCTCGAGCGTCAACGCGACGTCGGCGTCGCGCGGCGACACCCCGCGGCGGACGGCCTCGCGACGGCCCGCGAAGCCGCTCGCAACGAGGTCGAACCGCGCGGCGCCGTCGAGCGGCCCCACGAGGAACGTCCCGTCGCCGGGCACGTC
>JAEUHO010000303.1 GCA_016795345.1 Planctomycetia bacterium
GCGTCGCGCACGCCCGCGAGCGGGTGCGTGTCCGGGACGAACGCGGGCCCGACCCAGCCGCGGGCGCGGTCGCCGCCGAGGTCGGCGCACGCGAGCGGCTTCAGCCGCCCGCCGAGCGCCCGGGCGCGCGCGGCGTCGTCGGGGGTGAGGTCGTCGATGCCGCGGATCTCGAGGCGGTGCCACGGGAGCGAGCGGCCCGAGAGGGTCCACGCGAGCACCGAGAGCTTCTGCGCGGCGTCGAAGCCGGACGTGTCGAGGCGCGCGTCGGCCTCGGCGTAACCCCAGCGGCGGGCCTGTTCGAGCGCGGCCTCGACGGACGCGCCGTCCGCGTCGAGGCGCGTGACGACGACGTTGCTCGTGGCGTTGAGGATGGCCTCGGCGCGCGCGACGGTCGTCGTCTGGAGCGCGTGCTCGAGCAACGCGAACACGGGCAGGCCCGCGGCGACGCTGGCCTCGAACCGGAGCGCCGCGCCGTGGGCCGCGGCGACCTCGGCGAGGTGCGGCCCGCGGTCGGCGAGGAGCGCCTTGTTGGCGGTGACGACGGGCACGCCGCGGCGCAGGAAGCGCTCGACGAGCGCGCCGGCCGGCTCGAGCCCGCCGATCGCCTCGACGACGACGTCGTAGTCGCCGGCCTCGAACGCGGCCGGGTCGGCCGTCAGCGGCGCCGCGTCGGGCACGACCCGCCGGACGCGCGACGGGTCGCGGACGAGCACGCGTTCGACGTGGAACACGACGCGGTGCCGCGCGGCGAGGTCGTCGGCGCGGCGCGCGAGCAGCGTGACGAGCCCCTGCCCGACGGTCCCGAGGCCCAGCAACCCGATCCGCACCGGGCGCGGCGCGAGCGTGCCGCGCGGGGCACGGGCGGGCGACGGGGCGGGACGGCGGGGCCGAGGACGGGGGAGGGCGGCGGGGACGGTGGGGACGACGGACGCGGCGGCGAGCGAGAGGGCGGGCACGGGGGCTCCTCGAGGAGCCGATCACCGTGACCCGTCGCGCGGCAGCCTACGTCGCGGGCGCCGCACGGGGTGCGGCGCGCGTCCTCCGAGAAGGCCCGTCCGGGCGGCGCGCGGTGGCGCGGCCGCCGGCAACGGCGCAACCTCCTCGGGGACGAGGAGGTTTCGGGGCGAGCGGGGCTGCGACGGTTCGTCGCGACCCTCGGGGCGCCGGAAACGCTCATCGGTCCCTTGCGGGCAAGACGTAGCACCTTGTCGCGCGTCGGCGAGCCCCGTCGGAACGGGCTCGGACGACCGCGACCGGTTGCTGCAGCGTCGTAGGGCTTGGTCCCTCGGCTGCTCTGGATGAGGGGAACCGCGCGGGGCGCGGCTCCGGTCGGGGGGGAGGAAAGAGCGGTCCCTCGCGGGACGACGGCACCCTACGGGCTCGCGCCCGGGTGTAAAGGGGAGAAGGCGCGTTCCGTGTCATAGGCGTACACTGACGGCGTGAGCGACGGGACGACCCTCTCCAAGCCGCCGCGGGCCCTGCGGCACCGCCTCGTGGACGTGCGGCCCGGCGACCCCGCGACGGACGCGTACGGCTATGTGATGCGCGGCAAGCCCCGCGCGTCGACGCGCGAGCGCATGGAGGCGATGTTCGCGACGTCGGAGCAGGTCGCGGCGATCGAACGCGTCTGGACGCCGGAGACCGGCGGGCTCGCGGACCCGTGGACGGTGCCGTGGATCGTCGAGGCGCACGCGCGCCGGCTCCGCCGCGGCGTCGCGAGGAACGTCGTGATCGTGCTCCTGGGGCTCCTCGCGGCGCCGGGCCTCCTCTGGGTCGCCCTGCGGTTCCCGGAGACGCGCGGCCTCGTGTTCGCCGTCGCGCTGGGCGCGACCCCGTGGGTGTTCGCGGCCTCCGTCGAGCTCTTCCGCCTCGCGAACCCGCGCCGCGCGTCGCGCGACCTCCTCGCCGCGCCGGCCCTCGGCCAGGCGCTCGAGGCGTGGACCGGCCGTCCGTTCCGACGGTCGTCGCTCGCGTTGGTCGTCGGGTGGGCGGTCGTGATGGGCGTGGGTCTCGTCGCGCGCGGGCACGCCGGCGCGATCGAGGCCCTCGCGCTCGCGAAGACCGGGCCCGCGGCGCACGAGGCCTGGCGCTGGGCCACCGCCACGACGATGCACGACGGCGTGCTGCACCTGTGGTTCAACGCCACGTCGATGCTCGTCCTGGGCGCCGCCACGGAGGCGCTCGCCGGTCGCGCGGCGCTGGGCCTCGTGTTCGCCGTCGCGGCCCTCGCGGGCTCCGCGGCCAGCGTCGCGCTGCTGCACCACGGCGCCAGCGTGGGCGCCTCGGGCGGCATCGTCGGCCTGCTCGGCTTCCTCGTGGTGCACGGCGCGCGGTTCCACGACCGGCTGCCGCCCGGGTTCGCGCGCCGCTTCGGCGCCAACGTCGTGTTCCTCGGTGTCTTCAGCCTCGCCCTGCTCCCCTACCTCGACCACGCGGCCCATGCCGGCGGCCTCGTCGCCGGCGCGCTGGTCGGCCTCGTCGTCCCGCCCCGCCACGCCGCGACGCCGGACCCGCGCTGGCTCGCGTGCGCCGGCGCGTGGGGGTGGGCCGCCGTGGCCGCGAGCCTCGCCACCTCGCTCGCCGTCCTCCTCCTCGGCTGACCGGAGCCTCCCCCCGTCGCCCCCGGCTGCGCGCGGCGATCCCCTCGCTGCGGCGGGCCGGCTCGCCGGGAAGCCCCGCCGTGCCTCCGAAGAGGGGTCGGGAACCCGCCCCGTGGCCTTCCCGCGTGGAGGCTTCCCGACCGCGCCGCACCGCGGCGCGTCGGTCCCGCCCGGCTCGCGACGGGCACGACGGGGATCGCCGCCCGGGGCTCGACCGCCGCGGACATGGAAACGGGGCCGGGACCCCGGAGGGCCCCGGCCCCGTCGGACGCTGCCTCGCCGGCTCGGCGTCAGCGGACGCGGGCGAACACCGCGTGCGCCTGCTGGATGCGCGGGTCGAAGTAGCTGTACGTCGGCGTGTTCTCGCCGGTCGCGCGCGTGGCGGGGTCGGTGATGACGAACGCGTAGTCGAACTGCACGCTCGCGCCCCAGACGTACCCGCCCGCCCCGACGAGGTCGTGGACCTCCTCGAACGGCGTCGAGAGCCGGACGTCCGGCGACTGCGCGGTCGTCACCGGCGTCTCGAACGCGAACAGGCCGAAGTCGTCCGCGCCGACGTCGGCGTCGAAGCGGTTCGCGATCCACACGCGGTTGCCCGCGACGACGGCGCGCCGCGGCTGGTCGAGGAGGCTCGGCCCGCCGAGCGTCCACAGCGGGACCTGGCCGCTGACGAGGGTCGGGATCGGGCCGAACGCGCTGACGTCCTCGCCGTCGAACTCGCTGACGTACAGCGTGTTGCCGTCCACCGTGAGCCACCCGGGGTCGAAGATCCCCGACGACGCGCCGAGCACGATGTCGGGCGTCGCGCCGGTCACCAGGGTGTCCACGTCGGCGAAGCCCAGCACCTGGTTGGAGCCGCGGCACGCGACGAACAGCGTGTTCCCGTGGATCGCGAGGCTCCACGGCTGGTCCACGCCGGAGTCCGCGGTGTCGAGCACGACGTCGGGCGCGTCGAGGCTCGCGAGCGTCGCGTGGTCGCGGAACAACAGCACGCGGTTCTGGTCGCGCGAGGCGACGAAGAGGTCGCCGTCGTGCACCAGCAGGTCCATGGGGCGGTCCACCTGCGAGTTCGAGAGGTCGAGCACCACGCTCGGGGCCTGCCCGTCCACGAGCGTGTCGAACGGCCCGTAGATCGTCACGGTGTCGTTGTCGTGGCTGCCGACGAAGAGCCGGTTGTCGGCGATCTCGACGCAGAACGGCTTGTCGATGCCCGATCCCGGCCCGTCGAGGACGACGTCCGCGAGCCCGCTGTTGCCGGCGTTCAGCGCGTCGTACCAGATGCCGACGGTGTCGGAGTCGCGCCCGGCGACCGCGAGGTCGATCACGGGGGTGCCGCCGCCCCCGCCGCCCCCACCGCCGCAACTCGTCGCGAACAGGATCCCGGCGAGGCCGCCGAGCTGGAGGAGACGGACACCGTGGGACATAGGACTCTCCTGGGCCGATTTGGCGCAGGAACTTAGTCCGATTTCATCGCCGACACCAGCGCATAGTTTCCGATGAACACCGCACCGCCCCCCGGTCATGCCCCGGCCGATCCGGGGGTGGGGTCGTCCTCGGCCGTCAGGTGCCGCCAGAACGACGCGGGCCGCTCGAGCACCGACCGCGTGATCCGGTAATGCGACGTGTCCTCGAGCCGCACCCGGTCGAGGGGCGACGCGTCGAAGCTCACGAGGTCGGCGCCCGGGTAGGTCAGCAGGATCGGCGAATGCGTCGCGATCACGAACTGCGTCTCGCCCTCGGCCACCATCTGCGCCATCCGTGCGAGCAACGTGAGCTGCCGCTGCGGCGACAACGCCGACTCGGGCTCGTCCATCAGAACGAGCCCCGACGACATCCGCTCGAGGAGCAGCTCGAGGAACGCCTCGCCGTGCGACCGCGTGTGCAACGACCGCCCGCCGTACCGCCGGTACGGGTCACCCGCGAAGTCGGGGTCGTCGCGCCGCCGGTCGAGGAGCGACGCGAGGTGCGACGAGAGCTCGGCGCGGAAGAACCACTTGTCGTGCGGCCGGGCGCGGAACCCCGGCCGCAACGCGCGGCCGAGCGCGCTGGAAACCTCCGGGCCGTGCCCGTCGGGCAATTCGGTCACGCCGCCGCCCGCGACCGGGAGGCCGCACGCCTCCGCGAGGCCCTCGACGAGCGTGGACTTGCCCGAGCCGTTCTCGCCGACGAAGAACGTGACCGCGTGTCGCACCTCCAACAAGAGGCCCGGCACCCACGGCATCGTGAACGGCCACGCGGACGCGTCGGGGACGCGCCGCGGGTCGACCGCGATGCGCGTGAGATAGGGAGCCGGGCGCGACGGGTCCACGCCGCGATCGTACGCGGCCCGCGCGACGCGCGCCCCCGCGCGCGGACGCCCGAGACGATCGGGGACCGAGCCGCAAACCCCGGGACCGCGAGGCCCGCTGGCCGACCGTCGTCGCGCGCCGCGCGCCGGGCCTCGCGTACCGTGAATCGGGTGTCGCGTGCACCGCGCCGCGCCTCGCGTGGGTCGCACCGGGCCTTGCGTGCCGCGGGCCGGGCCTCGCATGCCGCGGGCCGGGCCTTGCGTGCGAGCGGGCCTCGCGGTCCCGTCAGCGGGATGCGCGGACCGTGAGGGTTCGCTCGCCGCCGCGGAGCCCCTCGAGCCGCGCGCGGACCTGGCCGCCCGCGCGCACCTCGAGCACGTACGAGCCCGGGAGGAGCCCCACGAACCGGAACGAGCCGTCGTTGCCCGCGCGCAGCGTGCGGCTCACGCTCGGCGGCGGCGTGCCGACGTCCTCGCGCCCGTTGAGCGTGACGCGCACGTTGCCGAACGCCGCGCCCGCCCCGTCGAGGACGACGCCCGCGATCACGAGGCCCGGGTCGAGCACGAGCGGCACCTCGAGGCGCGGGGTGCCGGCGGCGGCCGTGACGTCGACGCCCGGCGAGGGGACGTAGCTCGGCCGTCGCTCGGGTGTCACGTGCCACGGACCGGGCACGAGGCCCGTCACCTCATAGGTGCCGTCCGCCGCGGTGGTGACCGTGCGGGTGCCGCGACCGCCGGGCTCGCCGGTGGCGTCGAGGCGCACGCGCGCGTTCGGGACCGGCTCGCGCGTCACGAGGTCGGTGACGCGGCCGTGGACCGTCACCGTGGGCCCGAGGACGAGCACGAAGGGCGGCGGCGTCGCGTCCATGAGCCGGAACGCCGCCGACGGCGTCGCCTCGTCGTCGCCGAGCACCGCGCGCACGCGGATCCATTCCGCGGGCGGGACGTCGTCGAGCCGGAAGCCGCCGTCGTCGGCCGCGAGCGTCTCGAGGAGGCGGCCGGCCTGCCGCGCGGACCGCACGGTGCCGCCGCCGCCCGCGAGCCACACGCGGGCGCGGGCCGCCGGCGTGCCGTCGGCGCGGGTGACGCGCCCGGTGACGGCGCCCGCGCCCCGGACCACCAGGTCGAGCCGCGCGTCGGCGACGCGCCCGGACGCGTCCGGCCCGTTCACGCGCACCCGCACGGGCCCCTCGACGTACCACCCGGGCGACGTCACGGACGCGGTCCAGTTGCCCGGCGCGATGCCCGCCGCGGTGTACGCCCCGTCCTCGCCGGTCGTCGCGACGCGGCCCGAGGCCAGCAGCTCCGGCGCGAGGCGCACCCCGTCGCCGCGCAGCTCGACGGTCACGCCCGGCACCGGCGCCTTCGTGTCGGCGTGGGTCACGACGCCGACGATCGCGGCGCCGCGCTTGAGCGCCACGTCGCGGACGACGTCCTCGCGGCGCAGCGCGGCGAGCGCGCCGACCAGCGGGTTGGCCTCGCCGCGCGCGGAGGGGAACGGCGCGTAGCCCGGCGCCTCGACCCAGACCTGCCGCGCCTGCCCGCGCGGCGCGACCACCGCGAAGACGCCCGCGCCGTCGGCGATCGCGGCCGCGCGGACGAGCGCGCCGTCGTCGAGGGCCACCAGCAACACGACGTCGGCGGGCAGCGGCACGCCGGTCGTCGCGTCGGTCACGCGGCCCGTCCAGCGGCCGAGCGAGGGGAACTTCACGCTGACGGTGACGTGCTGCGGCGCGTCCACCGCGCGGGTCGCCGTCACGCCGGGCGCGGCGTCCACCTCGACGGCGTACCGGCCGGGCGGGAGCGCCTCGCCCTCGAACGCGCCGTCGCGGTTCGTCGCGCCGGCGGCGACCTCGCGCGGCGCGGCCCCGCCCTCGGGCGCCCACCGCAGCCGCACCGGCGCGCCCTCGAGCGGACGGCCCTCCAGCGACGCCTCGACGCGCACGGTCACGGCGGGGGCGAGCTCGAGCACGCCCGCGAGGGGGCGGCCGTCCACCCAGACGTCGGCGAGGAACAACGCGCCGTCGAGCCCCCCGCGCACGAGCAGGTCGTAGCGGCCCTCGGGCGCCTCGACGCGGAACTTGCCGTCGCCGTCCACCACCGCGGCGAACGTCGCGCCGTCCGCGGCGAGCAGCGCGACGCGCGCGCCGGACGCGGGACGCCCGTCGCCCCGCACGACGACGCCGTCGAGCCCGAGCGGCGCGTCGGGCCGCGCGGCCGCGCGCGCGGCGGCGGCGGCCGCCGCGGCCTCGGCGGCGAGGGCCTCCGGCGTGCGTCGCGGGCCGCCGGCGGCGGCCAGCGGCGGCGCACCGGGCCTCGCGTCGGCCGCCGGGCCGTCGATCGCCTCGGGGGCGACGCCCTCGGGCGCCGACCCGAGGCCGAGCGCGTCGCGCAGCGCCGCGA
>JAEUHO010000309.1 GCA_016795345.1 Planctomycetia bacterium
TCACGCGTCGCGCCCCCGTCGCCGCCGGCACGCCGTACGACGTCGAGGTCGTCCTCCCCGACCTCGCGGCCGACGTCGTCGCGGGCCATCGCCTCGTCGTCGTGGTCGCGGGGAGCAACGCGCCGCGTTACGAGGTCTCGCCCGTCCCGGTCACGGTGACGCTCCGCCTCGCGGCCGACGGCTCGCGCGTCGAGCTCCCGGTCGTCCCGACGACGTCGCCCCGTTGACCGCGAGGCCCGCCCGCTCGCGGGCGGGCCGCGCGGTCACGCGAGCACGACCGGGAGCCCGGAGACGACGTCGATGCGCCGCGCGAAGTGCAGCAGCGGCGCCACCGCCGGGAAGGGCAGGCCCGCCGCGGCGGCCATCGTGTTGGCCTCGAGGTCGGCCTCCGCCCGCTGGAGCGGCCACGGGACGTGCTCGATGTCCACGCGGCGGAGCGCGCCGTCGGGCCGCGCCGCGTAGAGGCAGTACCGCTCGGTGAGCCAGTGGTCGAGGTCGCCGCGACGCGTCGTGAACACGTCGCCGACGGGGCGATACCGCCCGCGGAACGCGGCCGCCGGCGCGCCCGCATGCGTCCGCTCCGAGGCGTACGCGATCCCGTCGCCGTCCGCGCGGCAGGCCATCGCCGCGCGGAAGTACGGCAGGTGGAAGAAGCGGCGCGCCGTCCAGACCGCGAGCCGGTTCGCCGCGTCCAGGCTGAAGAACCAGACGCCGGGCTTCCCGTCGCGCGTCACGTACGTGCGCACGTTCAGCTCGGGGAACGCGTGGAGCCCGGGCAGCGGCGGCAGCACGCGAGGCCCGACCCGCGTCATGCGGAACGGCACGACGGCGAGCCACGCGACGCCGTCGAACGTGTCGACCTCGAGGCCGGCCGGGACGACCGCCCGCAGCGCCGCGACGGGCACGGGCGCGTGCGCGAACAAGAGGTCGTGCCACGACATCCGCATCGGTCGGCCGGCGCCCATGCGGAGAGTCTGCCCCCACCGTCGCCGCCGCCACGCGGGAACCGCATCCGGCCTCCGCGACCGGTTCCGCCAGTTCAGGACCGGCACCCGAGGGCGGAACCCGCACGGGCGGAACCAGCACGGGGGGCATCCCGCGCGTGGGTACGCGAGGCCCGGCGGCCGGCGGCCCCCGCTTGTCCCCCTCGGCGTCCCCCCTGCGTGGGCCCTGGCGGCGGACGCCCCCCGGTGGATCCGCCGGTTCCGCCAGCTTGGAACCGGCACCGAACGGCGGAACCGGCCGCTTCGGTCGATTTACAGGAGTCAATCCGCCCACACCGCCCGGAGACGGGCTACAACTCGGGTCTCGATCCCACGGAGGCCCCCATGGCCCGCTCGTCGCTGTCGCTCGTCGTCTTCGCCCTCGCCGCCACCGTCCCGCTCGGCCACTGGATGGCCCGCCCGGCCGCCGCCGCCCCCCGCGGCACCGTCGTGGACATCGCCGTCGCCGACCCGCGGTTCTCGACCCTGGTCGCCGCCGTGAAGGCCGCGGGCCTCGTCGAGACGCTCTCGGGGCCCGGCCCGTTCACCGTGCTCGCCCCGACCGACGAGGCCTTCCGCGCGCTGCCGGCCGGCACGGTCGAGTCGCTGCTGAAGCCCGAGAACGTCTCGCAGCTCGCCGCGATCCTCTCCTATCACGTGCTGCCCGGCCGGGTCAGCGCGGCCGACCTCGCCCGCGGCACGCCGATGAAGACCGTCCTCGGCCCGACGGTGACCGCCCGCTTCGACGCCGGCCGTCTCCTCCTCGGCTCCGCGCCCGTCCTCGCCACCGACGTGGACGCCAGCAACGGCGTCGTCCACGTGATCGGGGCCGTGCTGCTCCCGCCGGCCGCGCGCGAGGCGGCCCCCGCCGGCCGCCTCGCGCGCGCC
>JAEUHO010000312.1 GCA_016795345.1 Planctomycetia bacterium
CTACGAAGGCCGGATGCTGTGCGAGCGCACGGGCATGAGCCTCGAGGAGATGTCGAGCACGCAGGTCAAGGGAGTGGTCGTGACCCTGGGCGCCGAAGGCTGCGACCTCTGGATGGCCCAGGGACGCGAGGCCCTGCGCGAGTTGCTCGCGCTCGACGCCCCGGGGACGCCCGCCGAGGACCGCAGCTTCGCGCACCTGATGGCCGGGAACCTCGCGTGGGCCTCCGGCGACGCGGACGAGGCCTGTGCCGAGTACGACCGCGCCTGCGGGTTCCTCGACGCGCGCGCCCACGCGAACGCCTGCCTGTGGGCGCACCTCCGGCGCGCGCGGGCCCACGACGCCGCGGGGCGGCGCGTCGAGGCGGCGGCCGACGCCGTGGAGGCCGAGCGGTTCGCGATGCAGGTGAACGCCGTGGCCGCGGCCCACCTCGCGCGCGTCCTCGGCGCGGCCCTCCGCGGCGACTGCCCGCCCGCGCTCCTCGCGGAGCGCGAGGCGGTGGCGGCCCGGCTGTCGCCGCTCGAGGCGGCGTACGCCGATCACGACCTCGCGCGCGCGGGCGCGGGCCCCGCGTTCCGGGCGCGGGCCCGGGCGCGGCTCGAGGCGGTGGCCTCGACGCTCGCGGGCGATGCGCGGCGCGCGTTCCTCGAGGACGTCGCCTTCCACCGCGAGATCGTCGCGGGCGCGCGTTGACACGGAGAGGCCCCGCGGAGCCGGGGCGGCTCCGCGGGGCCCGAGGGTTCAGCGTCGCACGTGGACGATGAACGTCGAGTCGGCGCCGATGACCGCGTCGTCGTCGGCCCGCAGGCGCCAGCGGCCCGTCGCTTCGTCGTAGGCCACGCCGATGGTGCGCGGGTCCGAGAGGAACTCGACGAACGCGAACGTCTGCGCGGTCACCTGGAGGATCGCCTCGGGGCGGCCGTCGAGCAGCGGGTGCGCGAGCTCGGTCTCGGTGCCCCGGAGGTTGGACGGGTGGGCGGCGTGCAGCAGGACCGACCCGCCGAGGGGCAGCGCGGCCGCGTGGAACCGATGGCCGGGATCGACCCCCGCGCCGACGAGGCTCCGGATCCACACGCCGTCGACCGCCGACGTCGTCGCGACGAACGTGTCGCACCGCAACGCGACCTCGCGCGCGCCGTCCCACCACGTCGGCGAGACGAAGAGGACCTCGTCGGGGCCGACCAGCGCGTCCGGGACCTCGAAGCCGAACGGGTTCGGGTGGTCGTCGGGGATCGAGATCCGCAGCGCGCGGCCCTCGCCGCCGACGCCGTAGACGCTGACGTGATAGGCCTGGCCCACCGGCATCAGGACGCCGGCCCGTTGGTTGACGAGGGCCCATCGGCCGCTGCCGGGCGTGTAGCGCAGCGCGACGGACGACGGGTTCTCGACGTTCGTCGGGCGCCCGTCGGGGAGCGTGTAGGCGGGGGTGACGATCGGGAGCGCGTCGGGTCGGTCGTTGAGCGCCGGGTGGTCGAGGACCGTGGCGCCGAGGAAGACGTTGTCCTGCGTGGTCACGTGCACGTAGTCGAACGCGACGCGTTCGTCGTCGTCCCCGCCACCGCCACCACCACCGCCGCCTCCGCAGCCGGCGAGGAGCGCGAGGGCACAGGCCGCGCCGAGGGTGGCGGCCGCGAGGCGGCGCCGGGGGGGCGTCGGGTGCGAGTCCGTGGCGAACGGGGAGGGGAGGAGCGTGGCGAGTTTCATCGGGGGAACTCCGTTGGGTTCACCCGGCTACATAGGAATCGGTGTCCCTCGATGACGCCGGCGCCGACCGGGCCTCGCGTCCCCCCCCGGCGGATCCGCCATTACGGGCCGGTCGTTGATTGGCGGGTCGCGTCCTTGCGGGTCGTCCCGTGGCGGAGTGACCCCCGGTGGGAGGGGTGCGGGCTACTTCGGAGCGGCGCGGAGGCGCTTCGCGGTCACCCACTCGTCCCACTCGGGGCCGTAGTCGGTGTAGTGGACGCGGGCGAAGTCGTCGGCGGTCTCGAGCACGACGCCGGGCCAGAACCGGCCCTTCCACTCGATCTCGACGGCGTCGCCCGCGCGCGCCGCGATGGGCGTCGGCGGGCGCAAGCGCGCGCGTTCGACCCACTCGTCCCACGACGCGTCGAAGCCGAGGTAGTGCACCTTGGGACGCGAGCCGTCGACGTCGATGACCTGGGCGCGCCACCACGTGCCCTTCCACTCGACCTCGACGTACTCGCCGGGCTGCCACGCCGACTTCGCCCGCCCCCGCGCCCGCGCGGGATCGACCCGCGCGAGGGCGAACCCCGGCTCGAACGACGGCGTGCGCCGGGCCTCGCTGCGCTGCGACGCGCGGAAGCGCATCTCGCGGGCCACGAACGCCTCGGTCTCCGCGAACGTGACGGTGCGGTCGAAGTCGGCGTCGGGCCCGCCGTCGCCGCCGAGGCACGCGACGAGGGACTCGGTGAAGGTCCACGCGCCCGTGCTGACGTTGCTCGCGGCGGCCGACGCGAAGCTCGCGGCCCGGACGTCGTTCGACCCGTCGTAGGCCGCGACGACGCGGCCGAGCGCGCCCGAGTGGCAGCAGTCGGCGGCGAGCAGCAGCCGCGCGCCCTTCCACGTCGTCCGCAGGGTCGCGCCGAGGTCCTCGACGCCGAGCGCCGTCGTGGCGGGCGACGAGGTGTCGGCGTCGACGTTGGCGAAGAAGACCTTCCCGTCGCGCTGCAGGCCGTGGCCCGCGAAGTAGACGAGGAGCGTGCTGCCCGGCCCGGCGGCGCGGGCCGCCTTGTCGATCGCGGCGCGACACGCCGCGAGCGTCGCGGCGCGGTCCTCGAGGAACGTCACCTGCGCGCGGGGCACGCCGCGCTCGAGCAACGTGCGCTCGAGCACGCGGTCCACGCGGCCTTCCTTCGGGAAGCTCGCGAGCGCCGGGTCCTGCCACTCGAGGACGCCGATCAGGACCGCCCACGTCGTCGCGGGGTCCCACGCCGGGGCGGCGGGCTCCGCGTCCGCGGGGCGGACACCGACTGCGGCGCCCAGTCCGATCGCCAGCACCAGGAAGAAGGTCGCGACGCGCATCGAGGGCTCCGCGGGGCCTCCGCAGCCTACCGGGCCTCGCGGTCCCGGGGAGCAGACCCCGATGCCGAACGCGCCATCCGGTGCCGGACACCATCTGGCGTGTCTGGACGGACTCCGTCGGCGGCAGACGCGCCAACGGGTGACGGACACCATCTGGCGCGTCTGGACGCGCGGGCCACCGGGCCTTGCGTACCGGCGCCGGCGACCGCAACCGGTGGTGTCCGCCCGTCCGCGCCGGTCGACGATGGACGGACGCCGCCGTCGGCAGACGCGCCATTTGGTGACGGACACCATCTGGCGCGTTTGGACGGACGCCGCCGTCG
>JAEUHO010000339.1 GCA_016795345.1 Planctomycetia bacterium
TGACCGAGGTGGGCCGCATCGCGTCGTGTATGAAGTGCCACGTCGAGGCGAAGGGCGGCCGGCTGTTCGGGCTGCCGGCGGAGTGACGGCGAGGCAGGGCTATGCCGGCAATACCCGGCGCAGGACGCGCATCCAGTTGCCGCCGAGGATGCGGGCAACGACGTCGTCCGCGTAGCCACGCTGGTGGAAGAGGTCGCCGAGGCGCGCGAGGTCGGCCACGGTCGTGAGGCCGCGCGGGGCCTTGTCGGTGCGGAAGCCGCCGTCGAGGTCGCTGCCGAGGCCGACGTGGTCGGGGCCCACGAGGCCCATGACGTGGTCCACGTGGCGGAAGACGGTGTCGAACGTCACCTCGCCCTCGCCGAGGAACGGCGCGTAAAGCACCATGCCCACGAGGCCGCCGCGGGCGCCGATGGCGCGGATCTGCGCGTCGGTGAGGTTGCGGCGGTGGGGGCGCAGGGCCGCGGCGTTGCTGTGGCTCGCGACGACGAGGCCCGGATGGTGCGCGAGCACGTCGTCGAACGCCTGCGCGTTGAGGTGGGAGAGGTCCGGCACGACGCCGCGCGCGGTCATCTCCTCGAGGAGTCGGCGGCCGGCGTCGGTGAGCCCCGTGTCGTCGCGGGTGCCACCGGCGTACCGGTTCGGCGTGTTCCACGCGATGCCGACGAACCGGACGCCGCGCTCGACCCAGCGCGCCAGCTCCTGCGGGTGGCGGATCGGGTCGGCGCCCTCCATCAGGTGGACGATGCCGATGGGGCCGCCGGCCTTGCAGAGCGAGAGGTCGCCCGCGCTCTCGAGGCGGAACAGGTGCTCCCGGTGCCGCTCGAGGAGCGCGTCGTAGAGCGCGATCTGCCGCTCGGCGTTCGCCGTGCCGGTCTCGTCCTTCCAGTAGCCGTCGGGCGAGAAGATCGTCGCGAGGATCGCCGCGAGGCCGCCCCGGCGCAGGTCCGGCAGCGAGAGCGCGTGGCCGGGGGGGGCGGGCAAGGCGAAGTCGCGGCCCGTCTCCAGGAGCTCGGTCGCGATGTCCTCGTGCCCGTCGACGATCAACCAGCCCACGCGGGGTCCTCCAAGCCTGCGTTCTACACGGGCCCCCGGGTCCCGCGGAAGCGGGAATCCCCCGCCACCGGGACCTCCGGCGGCGTTTGTACGGTCGGGTGCGCGGGCGACGTCGGTGTCAGGGAGGTTCCATGCGTCGGTGGCTCGGTTTCGTCGGGGTGGCGTTCCTGTCCCTGGGTGCCGCGGCGAAGGCGGAGGGCCCCGCGGCCGCCGACGAACCCCTCGGCTGGCGGCGGTTCCCGGTGGCGGACCTCGTCGCGGGCACACGCGACGCGCTGCCCGACCGCCTTCCGTGGATCGTGCCGCCGGGCGAGGACGACGACGATCACCCGCGGTTCGGCGGGGAAGCCGAGGAGGTCACGCTGCCCTTCGGCTCGACGGCGGACCTCGTCGAGCGGGTGAAAGCGGCCGTCGGGGCGCCGGCGACGTGGGACCGCGAGGGGACGTCGATCGAAGCGGTGGAGGAGCGCGCCCTCGTCGTGCGCCAGACAGCCGAGGTGCTCGAGGCGACCGCCCGGTTCCTCGACGGCCTGCGCGCCGACGCGAGTCGATCGGTCGCGATCGACGTCGTGGCCCTGGCCGGCGACGGCGCGGGCCTCGCCGCGGCGGACGGTGCCGCGGCGGACCTGGCCGCGGCGGTCGCGTCCGGCCGGCTCGTCCCGCTCGACCTGGCCCGCGCGCACGGGCGCGTCGCGCAGCGCGTCACCGGCCGCGGCGGCCGCCAGCGTGCGTTCGTGGCGCGGTACGACGTGATGGTCGCGAAGGAGGCCACGGTCGCGGACCCGGTGGTCGGCGTGTTGTCGGAGGGGGTCGGCTTCGACGCGCGCGCGTGGACGCTGGGGCCGACCGCGATCCGCCTCGAGGTCCGGGCCGCGTGGGGGCGCCTCGCCTCCATGGGCACCGCGACGGGCGCCGACACCGGCCCGATCGGGACGCCCCACGTCCGCGGCGCGTCGACCTCGGCGGTCCTCGACGTCGCGCCCGGAGCGTGGTCGCTGTTGCCGTCGTCCGGCGGCCCGACCGACGGCGTCGTGTTCGTGGTCCGCGCGACCCCCGTCCGGCCCGCGCCGCCGCCCGCGGCCTTGCCGTCGGCGGCGCCGGTCGCCGACCCCCCCGAGGGGGCGCTCGAGTCGGCGTCGATCGACGTGAGCGACCTGCTCGCGCCGGTCCACCCCCGCCGCGGCCGTGCGATCGACCTCGCGCCGTCGGGGTACGTCCCGCCCGAGCCGCCGGAACTGCCGGACGCGCGCCCGTCGATCGGCGCCGACGCGCTCCTCGCGCACCTGCGGCGCACCGTCGCGCCGGCGACGTGGGAGCGGGAAGGCGTCGCGCTGACGCTGCATCTCGGGCGCGTCGAGCTGCGGCAGGACGCGCCGCGCATCGCGGCCGTGCGGTCGGCGGTGGACGGGCTGCGTGCCACCCTGCGCGCGCCCGCGCGCGTGCGGCTCGTCACCGTGCGTCTGCCGCTCGCGGCCGTGCCGGAGTGGTGGACGGGGCTCGACGAGGCCTGTCTCGCGGACGGGGGAGCGGGGCTGCTGGCCCGCGCGGGGGCGGTCATCGTCGCGCGCGCGTCGCTCCGCCTGCCCGACGGCGGGCGAGATGCGTCGGTCGTCGGGACGGAGGTCGCGTACCTCGCGGACTTCGCGACGAAGGTCGCCGAGCAGCGCGTCGGGGTGCAGCCCGTGCCGGCGCGCGTGCTCGACGGCGCCTCGGAAGACGTCGCGTTCGTCCGCGCGGGCGGCGGCGCGTTGCTCGAGCTGCGCCTCGACCGCGGCCGGGTCGAGCGCATCGAGCGCACGCCGACGCCGCACGGCGACCTCGACCTGCCGGTGCTGCGCGTCGGCAAGGTGCGCGGCAGCCTCGTGACCGCGTTCGACGCGACCCACGTCGTCGCCGCCGACCTCGACGGCGACGCGCTCACCCTGACCCTGCTCGTCGTACACGCCACGAACCCCTGACCCCGAGCCGCGCCCCCCACGTCCCACCTGCCCCGGAGCCTGCCGTGAACCCGATCCGATCGATCCGTGCCGCGACGACGTGGAGCCTGTCCGCGGGCGTCGCGGCGACCCTGGCCGTCGTCCTGTCGGCGCGCGTGCCGGCGCGCGCGGACGAACCGGCGCCCGAGGTCGAGACGCGGGTCCTCGACGTGTCCGACCTCGTCTCGCCGCGGCCGGGCTTCCGGCGCGACCGCGGTCCGTTCCCTTCGCGGACGGACGAGATCAACGACGAGCGCTCGCCTCTGTTCGGCCGAGAGCTCGACGAGGGCACGCGGCCGTTCGGCACCGCGTCCGATCTCGTCGAACTGGTCGTCGCCGCGACGGGCGGGCCGGGCCGGTGGGAGGCCGCGCCCGCCGAGCTCTCGGCGCGCGACGGCAGGTCGCTCGTCGTGCGCGGCGGGGCGCCGCTGCTCGACGAGGTCGGCCGCTGCCTCGACGGGCTGCGCGCTCGGGTCTTCGACACGTTCGCGGTGGACGTCGCCGTGCTCGCCGGCGACCCGGCCGGGCTCGACGACGCGGCGCTCGTCGGACGCATCGGCCGCGACCTCGTCCCGCGGGCGTTCGCGCGCACGACGGTGCTGGCGGGCGCTCCGGGCGTGGCGTTCGACGGCCGGCAGGCCGCGTACGTGCAGGACTACGACGTCGAAGTCGCCGAGGGCGCGCAGATCGGCGACCCGATCGTGGGCGTCGTGTCCACGGGCCTCTGCGCCGAGGCGCGGGTCGTCCGTTCCGGCGCGGCCCTCCGCCTCGACGTGGACGCGTGGTGGGCGCAGCCGGCCGGCGGCCGCACCGCGACGCCGCCGGAGGCGCAGCGTATCGACCTGGTCGCGATCGACGGCGTCCGCGCCGCGGCGTCGCTCGACGTCGAGCCCGGGCGCTGGGCCGTCCTGCCGTCGCGGGGCGACGCCGGCTCCGGCGTCGTCTTCGTCGTCCGGGTCACCCCGACGTCGTACGACGGCGCGGGCGCGCGGCGCCCGGTGACGATCCCGGCGTTGGCGGCCGAACCCTTCGGCGCGCTGCGGTTCGAGGTCTACGACGTCGGGGACCTCGCCGGCGCGCCGCCGAGCCGCTACGGCCGCGAGACCTACACCGTGCCCTCCAGCTACACGCCGCCCTCGCCGCCGGCGCTCCCGGAGCGGACGCCGCGCTTCGGGCTGGAGGGGCTCCCGGACCTCCTGCGCGGGGCGACCGCGCGGGGGTACTTCGAGGCCGCCGAGGGTGCGTCGATCCAGAGTTTCGGCACGCACCTCTTCGTGCGCGCCGACGACGCCCGCCACGCGGCGATCGCGTCCACGCTGGCGTCGATCCGCGCGGCGACCGCCGCGACGACGCGGGTGCGGGCCGTCACCATCGCGGTCCCGGCGGGCGCGCTCCCCGAGCTGTGGTCGGGCCTCGACGCGGCCGTCGCGGACGGCGGCGCGGGCCTGCTGGCGCGGCCGGGCGCGCGCGTGCTCGACCGCGTCGCGCTCCGCCTCGTGGACGGCCAGCGCGACGCGGTCGACGCGGGCCGGCTGGAGGCGGTGATCGGCGACTACGACGTCGAGATCGCGTCGAAGGCCGCGATCGGGAACCCGATCGTGCAGACGGTCTTCGCCGGCACCACGCTCGACGTCACCGCGGTCCCGTCCGCGGGCGCGGTGCTGCTCGACGTGCGCTACACGCGGTCCGTGCTGGCGGGGATCGCGAAGGCGCCGACGACGGTGGGCGAGGTGGACCTCCCGTCGCTGCGGCTCCTGAAGCACCGCGGCTCGCTCGTGATGCGCTCCGGCACGACGCGCGTGCTCGCCGTCGCCCTCGAGGGGGCCGACGTCATCCTCACGCTCGTGGCCGCGACGCGGGAGTAGGTCGTCCTCTCCGGACCGCGAGGCCCGCTGCGGAGGGGCCTCCGAGGCATCGATCATCAATGCGACCGGCGGGCGGCCGCGAGGGCCGCCCCTACCTCAGAACTGCAGGCTGGACGCACTTCCTGCGTCGGCGCGGATGTCCCCATGCTCGGTTCATCCGCCCGACGAATGTCGTCCGAAGCGCCGACGGAAATGACGCGAAACGTGCACGAGAACCGTGCGTGGTGCGTGATCCCGTAGGGGCGGCCCTTGCGGCCGCCCGCGCCAATGCGTGCATGATCGCGAGGCCCGCGGCGCGCGGTCCGCGGCCGACGCCGGCGACCGGGCCTCGCGGTCCCGAACCCCCGTCTGCGCCTCAGGACGCCGACCGGCGCGGGGGGGTGCCCCGCGCGGAGGTCAGCGGCCGGCGGCCATCGCGCGGAGGCGCGCGATGCGGGTCTGCGGAGAGGGGTGCGTCGAGAAGAGTTCGCCCATCCCGAAGAAGGGGCTCGCGATCATCATGTGCGCCGTCGCCGCGCCCTGGTCGGTCAGCGGCGGGGCATGCGGGATGGCGCGGTGCAGGCTCTCGAGGGCGTCGGCCAGCGCGCCGGGGTCGCCGGAGAGGCGCGCGCCCTCGTCGTCGGCCGCGAACTCGCGCGTGCGGCTGATGGCCATCTGCACCAGCGTCGCGACCAGCGGCGCGACGAAGAGGGCGACCAGCGTCATGCCGATGCCGGGCCGGTCGCCGTTCTCGTCGCGGTGGCCGCCGAAGAAGCCGGCGAAGTGGCCGAGCATGGAGACGGCCGAGACCGCGCCCGAGACCAGCGTCATGGTGAGCATGTCGCGGTTGCGGACGTGGCCCAGCTCGTGGGCGAGGACCGCGCGGACCTGGCGGCGGTCGCAGACGCGGAGCAGGCCCTCGGTGACCGCCACGACGGCGTGCTGCGGGTTGCGGCCGGTGGCGAAGGCGTTCGGGGCGTGGTTCGGGATGATCGCGAGCTTGGGCATCGGCATGCCCACGCGCTCGGTCATCTCGCGGACGTCCTGCTCGAGGACGCCGCCCTCGCCGGGGGGCAGGATCTTCGCCCCGTACATCTTCAGGACGATGGAGCTCGAGAACCAGTAGTTGACGAAGTTGAGGGCGAGCCCGATGCCCAAGGCGATGATCATGCCGGACCGGCCGCCGAAGTGGTGGCCGAGCCAGACCAGGACCATGGTCAGCAGGGTCAGCAGGAAGACGGTGCGGAGGGCGTTCATGTCGTCGTCGGGTTCCGGTGGGGTTCCTCGGGGATCGGGGTCGGACGCTAGCGGGCCGGAGGGGTCGCGTCGGCCGATTTCGCCGGGGGAGGTCGTCTCCCGGCGGGGGGCTCGGCCCGAGCGGGTACGTCTGACGTCCGGGGTGGTCGAGATGTTCACCCTGCCGGACCCGGACGCCCTCCTGGACGCCCTGACGCAGGAGGAGTTCGACCGCAACGACGGGAAGATGCCGTACTGGGCGACGCTGTGGCCGTCGGCGCTCGCGCTGGCGGAGGTCGTGCTGGCGGACCCGCGGGGGCTCGCGGGCCGGCGCGTGCTCGACCTCGGCTGCGGGCTCGGGCTCGTGGGGATGGCGGCGCTCGCGCGCGGGGCCCACGTCACCTTCCTCGACTGGGAGGCCGACGCGGTGGCGCTCGCCGTCGGCAGCGCGTGGGCCGCCGGGTTCGGCGCGGTCGAGGGCGTCGTCGCGGACTGGCGGTCGCCGCCGCCGATGCGCGTGTTCGACCTGGTGCTCGGCGCCGACGTGCTCTACGAGGCGCGGAACGGGCCGGCCGTGGCGAAGTTCCTCGCGGGACACGTCGCGCCGACCGGGGAGGCGTGGGTCGCCGACCCGGGCCGGTTGCACGCGGAGCGGTTCCCGGAGGACCTCGCGGCGGCCGGCCTCGTCTCTGTCGAGCGCCGGGCCTTGCCTCCGACGCAGGAGGCTCGCACACTGACGCTCTGGCGGAGCGCGCGGAGGGGCGCGTGACGTCGGGGGGCGAGGGATCCATGCTGACGACCACGACGTTCGCCTTCCTCCTCGTCGGCGCGTTCCTCCTCCTCGGCGGGTGCGGGGTCGGCGGCGACCGGGCCTCGCCGTCCCGGACGGTGCTGCTGACCGGGTTCGAGCCGTTCGGCGGGCGCACCGTGAACGAGTCGTGGGAGGCGGTGAAGGTCCTCGAGGGGATCACGGTGCGCGGGCGGCGCGTCGAGGTGGCGCGGTTGCCGGTGGTGTACGACGAGATGGCGGCGCCGCTGGCGGCCGCGATCGCGCGGACGCGGCCGGAGGTGGTGATCTCGTTCGGCGTCGGGACCGAGGTGGTGCGCGTCGAGACGTTGGCGCGCAACGGGTACAACCCGGCGCGGCCGCTCGACAACCTCGGCAAGCCGCCGCCGCGGGCGCAGCTGGAGGTGGCCGGCCCGGAGACGGTGCCGACGGGCCTGCCGTCGGAGCGGCTGCTGGCCGCGCTGGCGGCGGCGGACGTGCCGGCGCGCGCGTCGGACGACGCGGGCGGGTACCTCTGCAACGAGTGTTTCTATCGGCTGATGCGCACGCGAGGCCCGGGCGCCGACGGGATCCGCGCGCGGGGGTTCGTGCACGTGCCGCCGGCGGGGGCGGCGAACCCGCGGGGCGGCGAGTTCGACCTGCCGACGATCCGGCGCGGGGTGCAGGCGGTGGTGGAGGCGACGCTCGACGCCCTCGACGCGGCGGCGGGGGGCGGGGGCGGGTCGGCCCGGTAAGATCCCGGCCGTGAAGACGGCCGCGCTCCTGATCGTCGGCGACGAGGTGCTCTCGGGAGAGGTGCGCGACGAGAACGGGCCGTGGCTGATCGCGCGGCTGACGGGGCTCGGGACGCGGGTCGTGCGGGTGTCGACGGTGCCGGACACGCGCGAGGCGATCGTGGGGGAGCTGCGGGCCCTGCGCGCGGTGGCCGACCTCGTCCTCACGTCGGGCGGGATCGGGCCGACGCACGACGACCTGACGCGGCAGACGGTGGCGGAGGCGCTGGGCCTGCCGCTCGTGCGGCACGCGGAGGCGCTCGAGCGGGTCGAGCGGTGGTACGGCGCGAAGACGACGGACGCCGAGCGGACGATGGCGGACCTGCCGGCGGGGTCGGTGCTGCTGCGCGGCGCGCGGACCGACACCTTGGGGTTCGCGGTGTCGAACGTGGTGGTGCTGCCGGGCGTCCCGTTCCTCCTCCGCGACCTGGTGGACGGCTCGGCGGAGCGGTTCGCCGGTCCGCCGTTGCACCGGCAGGAGGTGCACACCGACCTCCGCGAGGGCGAGGTGGCGCCGGCGCTGACGGCGATCCAGGCCTCCTCGCTCGACGTGGCGATCGGCTCCTACCCGATCCTCGACGGCCACCGTTGGTGGACGAAGGTCGTGGTCCGGGGCGCCGACGCGCTCCGCGTCGCCTCCGTCGCCTCCTCCATCCGCGCCGCCTTCACCGCCCCCCGCTGACCCCTCCGGGGAGATTCCGGAACCACGGGTTACGCCCCCTTGGTTCCAACAGCGTCGGTCCGAGCGGTCGGGCAGGCCACCGAAGCCTCGCGGGCGCCTGCAGAATCGCCCGCGCGGCGACCCGCCCGCTCGTCCGACTCACGCCGGCGGCGCTGCTTCGACCCACGCCCGACGACCGGGGCCCCCTGCCTCCCGCGGGCCTGCAGGCGCGGGGATCTCGCGTTCCAGATATGGAGGGCGTATCGGGCAGGTCCGAGCGGTCGGGCAGGCTACGGAGGCCACTCGGGCGCCTGCAGAACAGCCCGCTCGTCCGAGTGACGCCGGTGGCGCTGCTTCACCCCACGCCCGATGACCGTGGCCCGTCGCCTCCCGCGGGCCTGCAGGCGCGGGGATCTCGTGCTTCAGATATGGAGGGCGTACCGGGCAGGTCCGGGCAGTCGGGCAGGCTACCGAGGCCACGCGGGCGCCTGCAGAACAGCCCGCGAAAAAGAAAGGCCGGTCGCATTGCGACCGGCCTTTCAAGATGGTGGAGATGAGGGGATTCGAACCCCTGGCCTCCTGATTGCGAACCAGGCGCTCTACCAACTGAGCTACATCCCCGTGCGGGGAGGGGATGGTGTACCCGGATCCTCGCGGGGGTCAAGCCGGCCGACGGGGGGTGCCGGACGGCCCCGCCCCCGGCGGCGGCCGGGCCTCGCGGTCAGGCGGGTCGGGCCTGCTCCGCCAGGGCCTCGATGAAGGGGAGCGGCTGGTCCGCCAGGCACTTCAGGATCGTCCCCCCGGCGGTGAAGGCGTGGGAGACGTCGGAGAGCTTGCCGTGGCGCTCGAGCGCCGCCCGGCCCTCGCCGCCGCCCACGTAGACCGCGACGCCGGCGGCCTGCAGCCGCTTCAGCGTCGTGACCATGGCCTCGGTCCCGCCGGCGAAGGTCTTGTCCTCGAACTTCCCGAGGACGCCGTTGTGGAACGCGACCTTGCGGCGGGTCCCCTTGGCCCAGGCCAGCGCCTCGGCCTCGAAGTGGGCGCGCGTCTTCGGCCCGATGTCGCACTGCAGCCGCGCCTTCGGGATGTCGGCCGAGACGGTGCCGTCGTCGAGCACGAAGTCCACGGGCAACACGACCTTCACCTTGTTCTTCGCCGCGTCCTCGAGGAGGGCCCGCGCCTTCTCGAGCGACTCGGCGGGGACGTACGGCTTCTCGGCCGCCCGCGCCGGGTCCTCGGCCCCGCCGATCGAGACCTCGACGCCGCGCATCCGCCCCTCGGCCTTGCGCAGCGCCATCGCGAGGCTGCCGCCCGCCACGATCATCTCCACGCGGCCGCGCTTCACGATGCCGTGCAGGTCGCCCAGCTTGTCGAGCTTCAGCCCCGAGAACGAGACGAGGCCCGCCTCGCGCGCCCGCACGACGTGGTCGGCCAGCTCCGCGCGCGTGAACGAGCCGAGGGCCACGCGGTCCATGGCGAGCGGCAGCGCCGCGCTCGAGAAGTCCTTGTTCGACGCGGCCACCGCGTCGTTCACGTAGACCGTCGAGAGCGCGCGGAACGCGCCCGCCAGCCGCTCGAAGTCCGTCGCGATCGCCGGCAGCTCCGCCGGCGCGGCCTTCCACAGCCGCATCTCGAACGGGTACTTCCGCACGTTCTCGAACACCACGAACTCGCCCGGCTGCAGCGCCTTCGCCGCCGCCACCGCGGTCCCCGAGAGCGTCCCCGTCCGGTCGTCGAACCAGTCCTTCACGAACGGCCCGGCCTTCGGCTCGAGCGCCCGCAGCTTCTGGTGGACGTACTCGAGCGTCTGCTCCGGCTTGCGCCCGCGGTGCCCGACCAGCAGCATCCGCCAGCCCTGCTTGCGGCCGAACGCGAGCGTGTCGTGCAGCCCCGCGAGGCGCGGGTCGTCGCCGATCACCCCGTCACGGTCCTCGACGTCGAGGTCGGCGCGGATCCACACCGCCGTCCCCGACGGCAGGTCCGCCAGCGCCTCGAGCGGCGAGATCCGCGCGAGCTTCGTCTCGAGCGACTCCTTCGACGTCCCGCGCCCGATGGCGCGCTCGAGCGCGGCGGCGAACGCGGGACCCTTCAGCTGCGGCATGGTCGTCCTCCGGGACGCGCAAGGTACCGGGTGCGGCCCGACCTTCCCCGTCCGACCCGGGCCCGCCAACGCGAGGCCCGGCTGCCGAAATTGCGTGCTATCTGCAAGGAGTCGGCCGCGACGCCCCCCCGGTCCCCGGCACCGCCCCTCGGAACGTGGCGCGAGCCCCGAAGGAGGGCACGCTCTACGGCACACCCGTGAACCCCGTCGAACGCCCTGCCTACCGTCTCCTCCCCACCGACGCGCTCGTCCGCCTCGACGTCGAGGGCGCCGACTGGCCGCACCTCGTCGCCGCGGCGGCCCTCGCGTTGTCCGACGCGGTCCGCCCCGTCGGCTCCTTCGACACGTGGACCGCTCGCCGCGTCACCGTCCGCGGCGCGAGCCGCGAGGAGGTCCTCGAGCGCTGGCTCGGCGTCCTCCTCTCCGACCTCGCCGTCTCGGGGTTCCTCCCCGCCCTCGTCGAGATCGAGCGGGCCGAGGAGCACCGCGCGGCCGGCATCCACCGCGGCGGCCTCGCGGCCGACGCCGTGGATCCCGCGGCGCACGGGTTGCGCTCCATCGTCCCGGGCTCCGTCGTCGTCGAGCCCGGCGACGCCGGACGCCCGTGGCGCGCCCGGTTCGACGCCCGGTAGGCTTGAGGGGCGATGCCCCCCGAGCCCTCCGTCCCGCCGGTCCCTGACGCCCCCGACCCCGGCGCGGCGCCCGGCGCCGTGCCCGCGGAGGCGCGCGCCCCGGAGCGCGGGCCCGGCGCGGAGCCCGAGCGCGAGGTCGTCATCGAGGTCGAGAAGCTCACCGCCACCTACGGCGAGCAGGTGATCCTCAAGGACGTCGACATGACCGTCCGCCGCGGCGAGGTCATGGTGATCCTCGGCGGCTCGGGCAGCGGCAAGTCCACGCTCCTCAAGCACCTCATCGGGCTCGTGAAGCCCCAGCAGGGCCGCATCCGCGTGCTCGGCGTCGACGTCACCTCCGCCGGCGAGCGCGAGATGGAGGAGCTCTACCGGAAGGTGGGGATCGTCTACCAGTCCGGCGCGCTCTTCGGCTCGTTGACCGTCTCCGAGAACGTGGCGCTGCCGCTGCTCGAGCACACGAAGCTCGACCGCAAGATCATCGACATCTCGGTCCGCATGAAGCTCGGCCTCGTGAACCTCTCGGGGTTCGAGGGCCGGCTGCCGTCGGCGCTCTCGGGCGGCCAGGTGAAGCGCGTCGCGTTCGCGCGCGCGATCGCCATGGACCCGCAGGTGCTCTTCTGCGACGAGCCGAGCGCCGGCCTCGACCCGCGCATCGGCCGCGGGCTCGACGACCTCATCCGCAACCTCAACGCCGCGTTCAACATGGCCATCGTCGTGGTCACCCACGAGATGGAGTCGGTGCGCCTCATCGCGGACCGCATCACCATGCTGGCCCCGATGCCCGGCGGCGCGCGCGTGGTCTTCCAGGGCACCTACGACGAGCTGCGCGCGTGCCAGGACCCGGTCGTGCGCGACTTCGTGGCCCGCGAGCCCCTCACCGAGCCGCGCACCGAGGCGAAGGAGATCCTCCGCCAGCTCGTCGGCGAGTGAGGGGCTGCGAAGGAACCGCAGGCTCCTCCGCGGCCGCGAAGCGCGGGCCCGCAGGGGCCGCACGCCGGGCGGGCGCTCGGGGGGTTCGGGCCCCGCGAACCGCGCGAAGGCGAGCCCTTCAGGGCCCTCGAGGCCCCGCGGGCCGCGCGCCGCGGGGTCGGCCCCGCGACGCGTCGCGTCGCGTCGTCGCGGACGTCACTCGCGGAAGGCGAGCCCGTCCAGCGCGGTCTCGGCCTCGTCCTCCAGCCCGGCCAGCCGGCCGGCGGGGGCCGACACGGTGACGAGCAGGATGTGGTCGGCCAGCGGGACCACGTAGACCCAGCGCTCCGCGGCGCCGTCGCCCGGCCGGTCGTTGAGCCGCAGCCGCGCCGCGGGCTTCTCCGCGACGGTCAGCTCCTCGATGGCGTTGACGTCCGGCGTCGCGCGCTTGTGCCGCCCGACGAGCATCCCGACCGCCTTCATGAAGGCCGCGCCGGCGTCGCCCGGGACCGTCTCGAACCGCACGGAGAGCTCGCCCTTCGTCGCGACGAGCGCCGCGCCGTCGACGGTGGTGGTCCAGCCCGCGTCCGGGGCGCGCCACGCCGACTTGCCCTGCGCGGAGGTCCACGTCGCGCCGGCGAACGGGTCGCCCTCGCCCGCGGGCGTCCACGTGTCCGCCGGGTCGCGCACGATGGGGGCCTTCACGAGCACCGCGAACGCGCGGTCGAGCGCGTCCACCGGCACGCCGTCGAGGAGCGCCACGAGGTCGCCGTCCACCTCGATGCGGCCGGCGCCCCACCGGCTCGAGTACGTCGCCGAACGGGCGCCGTCGGCGCCGTCGCGCCACGCGCCGTCGCGGAACGAGTCGCCGTGCTGGGCGCGCAGCGCCTTGCGCAGCGTCTCCGCCGCCTCGGCGGCGTCCTTCGGCGTGTCGAACGCCATCAGCGCGGCGATGCCGCGCGGCGCGCCGCCCTCCTCGAGCAGCTGCACGAAGGCGCCGTCCCAGCCCTCGGCCGCGGTGCCCGCCTCGGCGCTGTAGTACCGCCCCGTGCCGAGCAGCTTCTCGGTGAGCCGGCCGTTCGTGCCGCCGACCCAGCGGTCGAGCCACAACGCGAGGTCGAGCTCGCCGACGGGCGACGGCTTGAGCCCGGCCCAGCCCTCGCCGACGGCCGCCGCGAGGCCCGCCGGCCACGTGATGGCGCGCGGCAGGTCGCGGTTCGGCCCGAGGAACTTGCTCGGGCGCATCACCTGCTCCTGCGTGCGGGGCGGGTCGGCGTAGAGCTTCGCCATGGTGGCGGCGTACTCCTTGCCCACCGCGCGGCTGACGAACGCGGGGCCCGTCTGGTAGTTGAGGAGCGTCCCCACGACGAGCGAGGCGGGCACCGTCGTGATCGCCTTGAGCATCGCGGTGTTGTCGGGGCTCTTGCGCTGCTCCTCCTGCGCGAGCCGCGCGACCTTCGGGTTCTCCTTCTCGTACAGCTTGCGCGCGGTCTCCGCGGAGCCCTCCTGTACGCACTTCATCGCAAAGGTCGCGTCGCCGTCCTCCTCGAGGGGCTCGACCTGCTTGCGGAGGTCGAAGTACTGGTCCTCGAGGGCGTGGATCAGCTCGTGGAGGATCGTGGGGCGCTGCGCGTCGCCCGAGAGGCCGTCCACCACGTAGAAGTGGCGGCGCTTCGGGTCGTAGTAGCCCGCGACGCCCTTCTCCATGAACGTGAGCATCAGCTGGATCGGGTCCTCGTCGGCCGCGAGGATGCCCAGGCGGCGCGCGAGCTTCACCTCGCGCTCGTACACCGCCGGCTTGAGCTCGTCGCGGACCTGCTGCTCGAAGTCCTTCCGCATCTCCGCGCGCGTGATCACGTCCGCCGGGACCGGGAACTTCCACGGGAGGCCGCGGATCCGCGCCGCGTCGTCCCGCAGGTCGTCCACGATCGCGAGGATCGCGGCCCGCCGCTCGGCGTCGGCGATGCCCGCGGGCCCGGCGGCGGGCGGGGCGGCCGGCGTCGGCGCCGGGGGGGCGACGGGCGCGGGCCCGTCGGCGCGGGCGGGGGCGGCGGCGAGGGCGAGCAGCAGGAGCAGCGACGCGGCGGTGCGCGGGGAACGGCGGACGTTCGGCATGGGGGCTCCGGTTCGGGCGGACATCCTACGGGGCTCCCGGGAGGACGACCCGCCGGGCCTCGCCGGTTCCCTACAATCCGTCGATGCCCCCGGTCCTCGCGCTCACGACCCCCGACACGGTGGTCCTCGGCCTCGTCCTGTTCTTCGCGCTCCGGGGCGCGCTCAAGGGCTTCGTCTGGCAGCTGTTCCGCACCGCCGGGCTCGTCGGCGGGCTGCTGCTCGCGGCGCGGTACTACGGCCCGGTCGGACGGTTCCTCGCGGAGCGGTTCGACGTGGTCCCGAACGCGGGCGCCGACCTCGTGGGGTGGGCCACCGTCGCCATCGGGACCTTCCTCGTGGTGTCGATGCTCGCGCACCTCGCGCGGAACGCGGTCCACCAGGCGCAGCTCTCGGGCCTCGACCGTCTCCTCGGCGCGGGCCTCGGGGCCGTCCTCGGCCTCCTCGTCGCCGCGCTCGGGTTCACCCTCTGGGCGTCCACCCTCACGGACGCGGAGAAGAAGGACGTGCTCGCGGGCTCCACCAGCACGGCCTACATGGCGCGGATGATCGACGCGGTGAAGCCCCTGTTCCCCGAGGGGATCCGCGTCCAGTGGGCCCCGGTGCTCTCGGCCCTGCGGTCCTGACGCGCCCCGGGCGGCGGGTCCGATATGATCCGTGGCTCGCGCGGAGGCCCGCGCGCCGGAGGCGTCTCGCGATGGGCATCCTCTTCCTCGACGTCATCGAGTGCACCGACCAGCAGCCGGGCGAGCTCGCCCGCCGCATCCCCCGCGAGGGCTCGGCGGAGACGAAGTTTGGCAGCCAGCTCGTCGTGCGCGACTACCAGGCCGCGATCTTCCGCAAGGACGGCAAGGGGACCGACGTCATCGGGCCCGGGCGCCACACCCTCACGACGAAGAACATCCCGATCCTGACGAACATCCTGGCGCTGCCGTTCGGGTTCAAGAGCCCGTTCCGCTGCGAGGTCGTGTTCGTCAGCCTGCGCACGATCCCGGACCTCAAGTGGGGGACCCGCGAGCCCGTCGCGTTCCGCGACGCCGAGCTCGGCCTCGTGCGCCTGCGCGCCTTCGGCACCTACGGCGTCAAGGTCGCGGACCCGATGGCGTTCTGCAACTCGCTGGTCGGCGCCGACGGCATGTACACGACGACGCAGCTCGAGGAGTACCTGCGCTCGTCGATCATGACGCGGCTCACGGACACGCTCGGCGAGCAGCTGAAGAGCGTCTTCGACCTCGCCTCGCAGTACGAGGAGCTGTCGGCCGCGCTGCTGGCGCGCCTCTCCGACGACTTCAGCCGCTTCGGCCTCGCCATCGACAACTTCCGCCTCAACGCGGTGACGCCGCCCGAGGAGGTCCAGAAGGCGATCGACGAGCGCAGCAAGATGGGCGCGCTGAAGAACCTCGACGCCTACACGAAGATGAAGGCGGCCGAGGCGCTCGGCGCCGCGGCGGCGAACCCCGGCGGCCTCGCGGCGGCCGGCGTGGGCCTCGGCGCGGGCGTCGGCATGGGCGGCCTGATGGCCGAGGCCATGCGCTCGGGCATGGGCGGCGGGCAGGCGGGCGGCGGCGCGAACGGGGCCGGCTCGGCGGGCGGCGAGGCCGCCCCCGGGCGCTCGATCGCCGACCAGCTGCGCGACCTCGCGGCGCTCCACAAGGAGGGGATCCTCACGCCGGAGGAGTTCGCGGCGAAGAAGGCGGAGCTCCTCAAGAAGCTGTGATCGTCGCGCCGTGGGCTGTCGGCGACGGCGGCCCCGGCGGGACGACGCGAGGCCCGTTCGGCGTCGAAGGGGCCTCGCGTCCCGTCGCGGCGGACGCGGCGCGGGTGCGGCGGTCCCGGAGGTCGTGCATGGGTGCGCGTCGTCGAGCGTCGATGGGGCTGGTCGTCCTCGCGTGCGCCCTCGGCGCGACCGGGTGCTCGAAGGCCGGCAGCTTCCGCGCGAAGGGGAGCACCGGGCTCACGGTCTCGGGCGGCGAGGCGGTGGCGACCCAGGACCCGGCGGCGGCGAAGACCGCGTTCACGCGTCAGGACGGGCCGCTGACGGCGGCGCTGCTCGACGCGTCGTGGATCCGGCTCGAGCCGGACCCCGCGAAGGCGGAGGAGCGGCATCCGGAGTACTTCCAGGGGTTCACCGTCGTCGAGGTGACGCTGCAGACGCAGAACTTCGTGCAGCCGACGAAGGAGACGTACCTCCTCGAGGACTCGACGGGCGCCCGCGTGACGACGAAGCCCGAGGTCTACAAGGGCGAGACGATCCGCGGCTTCGGGCCGAAGCACCTCGCGGAGTTCACGCTCGTGTTCCCGCACGTCGTCTCGAAGGACGTCACGTGGATCCGCCTGACGCGGATGGGCGCCGAGGGCGGCACCGTCTCGTGGGAGATCGCGCGCTGACGCGACGCCCGCTCGCCCGCGAGCGGGCCTCGCGGTCCCGCGGGCCGCGGCGGCGGAGGCCGTCGCGTTCCTCGTGCATCGGCGCGACCGGCGGGCGGCCACAAGGGCCGCGCCCTACGGGTTGCGGCCTCGAGCAACGCATCGGCGCGCGGTCGGGGTCGCGAGGTCGACGTCTCGGGGACGCGAGGCCCGGTCGCCGGCCGGAGCACGGCCAGCGGGCCTCGCGGTCCCGCGGGTCGCGGATCGCAACGGCGGGGCCTTCGCGTTCGTCGTCCATCGGCGCGACCGGCGGGCGGCCACAAGGGCCGCGCCCTACGGGTTGCGGCGTCGATCCACGACGTGCCGCGATCGGGTGGGACGCCCGTGGCGATCGATTCGCGACGCTGGATGAACATCGCGTAGAATGATCGCAGAGGGCGGAATTCGCGATTCTGACGTAGGGGCGGGCCTTGCGCCCGCCCGGGCGACGGCGTCGATGGAGGCCCGCGCGGCCCGGGTCGCGGCGGGCCTCGCGGTCCCGCGGGTCGCGGTTCGCGGCGGTCCCGACCCGGAGGCTCGCGGCGGTGCGCGGCGGTGCGCGGCGGTGCGTGGCGGCTCGCGGCGGCGCGCGGCGCGGGGAGGGGAGGGGCGCCGGCGGCGCGTCAGAAGTCGTTGCGGGCGTCGTCGTCGCGGTCGCGGGGGGAGGCGGTCGAGCCGTCCGAGCCCGAGGTCGCGCGCAGCGTGCCGCGGGCGACGCGGTCGAGGACCTCGTCGAGGTGGCCGCCCGCGGTGATGGGGCGGATGCCGACGGCGTCGAGCAGCGTCGCGGCCTTCTTCGAGAACTTCGTCGCGACGACCGCGTGGCAGCCCGCGACCGCGGCGAGGAACTCGGCCGGGACGCCGACGCCGTCGCGGCGGCGCAGGATGCCGGTCGCGAGCGCGCGGGTGCCGAGCCAGCGCGTGCGCGTCTCGCCGACGGCGTAGATCTGCAGGTGCGGGGCGTCCACCAGGGAACGGTCGACGAACGCGCCGTCCGCCGTCGCGACCGCGACGATGCGGCTGCGGCGCGCGGGGAGGATCGGCGCCTCCTCGGGGCCTTCGGGGTCGAGGCCCGGCAGCAGCGAGAGCGGGTCCACGTGCTCGAGGCGCGCGAGCGGCACCTCGCGCAGCCGGCCGTCCGACAGCCACGAGAGCGCGCCGGGCGCGCGGGGGATGCCGTCGACCTCGGCGGCCTCGTACGCCTCGGCGACGACCTCGCGGCAGGAGGCCAGCTCGCCCGCGGTGGGCACGCCGCACCGCGCGAGCGGCGCGCGGGCGACGGGCGCGTGCGGGACGACGTCCACGCGCTCGACGCCCTCCGCCGCGGCGAACGCGGCGACGGTCGCGAGGTCGTGGAGGTTGACGGTGGGGATCGCCGTGAAGCGGATCGCGACGGGCACGCGGGCCGCGACGAGCAGGCGCACGGCGCGGCGGCCCTCCTCGAGCACGAGCCGCGCGGCGTCCGGGCCGACGATCGTGTCGCCGCGGTAGACGACGCGGCCGTAGACGCGCCACGCGGCCTTCACCGACGCCGCGTCCATCCGGACGATCGCATGGTGCAGGCCGAGGTCGAGGAGCTCATCGAGGTACTCGGCGACGAGCGGCCCGTCCACGACGAGGCCCGTCATCACGTCGGGGTCGTGGTCGCGGACGAGCGCGAGCGCGCGCAGCACGCTCGCGGCGGACGCCAGCGGGTCGCCCGGCCCGTCGAGGAGCGCCACGAGCGGGCCCCGCATCGTGCGGCGCGCGGCGCCGACGTAGCGGAGGACGTCCGCGGGGTCGAGCGCGGGCATCGCGGGCGCGAGGAGCCGGTCGCGCCGCATCACGAGCGGGGTCCCGGACGCCGCGAGCGTCACGCGCAGGACGTGGAGCCCCGGGTGCGCTTCGGGGAGCGCGGAGCGGGCGGGGCGGTCGGCGTCGTGCGGCACGGCAGGAGGGGTGTACCCCCGTCCCCGGGCCCCCGCAAGCCGTCCCGGCGGATAGGATCGACCGCCCGTCCCCGGAGCCCGCGCTTGACCGCCCCGTCCATGGCCCCCGAACATGACTCGCCGCCCGCCTATCGCCCGCTCTCCGGCGGCGCCGTGACGGCGCTCGTGCTCGCGTTGCTGCTCGCGATCCCCGCGATGATCGGCGTGTGGTGGCTCGAGGCGATCCCGGTGCTGATCGTGCTGCTCTCGTGGTCGGGGTTCTCGAGCGGCCGCCGACGCGGCAAGGTGCTGGCGCTCGTCGCCGGCGGCATCGCCGTCACCGTCGGCGGGTTCGCGTACGCCGGCAGCCGCGCGATCGCGGCGGAGATCGAACGGCAGTTCGACCGGCTCATGACCGCCCTCGAGCAGGGCGACCGCAAGGAGCTCGCCGAGTGGGTCGTCGAGGGCCCCGACCGCGACGCCATCGTGGACCGGTGCCTTTCGAGCTACGCCGGGCTGCGCGGGACGTTCGGCGCCTACGCGTCGCGCACGAAGCTCCAGCCGAGCCCGTGGGGGCCGTTCCACGGCGCGATGGCGACGCCCAAGGGCATCGTCGACGCCGTGGACGCCGCCCGGCCGGTCCCGGAGCCGTGGCACGCGGTGTGGTTCGAGGCCGGGTTCTCGAAGGCGCGGGTGTTCGTCGCGGGGCTGCTGTTCGCCGACGGCGCGGACGTGAAGGAGCACGACCTCGACGCGTCGATGGCCGGCATGAAGACGGGCGGGCACATCCGCTTCCGGGACCTCCGCTTCTACGTCGAGAAGGCGGACTGACCACGGGGGGCGGCCGGCGACCCGGGGGGACGCGAGGCCCGGTGGCCGCCGGGTAGACTTGCGGCGTCCGCGCCCGGAGCCCGTCTTGCGTCGATCCCTCCTGCTGTTCGCCGTCCTCCTCCTCGCCGCCCGTCCCGCCGCCGCCAAGCTCGAGCCCGCGGAGTGGACCGCCGCCGAGCAGACCTTCAAGCAGCTGTTCGCGCACCCCGGCGAGGCCGAGGGCAAGGTCGCGGCGCTCGAGGCCGTCGCGAAGGACGGCGAGACGCGGGCGTGGCGGCTGCTGGCCGAGGGCACGATCCAGGAGGCCGGGCACCAGGCGAAGACGGGCGAGCAGCTGTCGAAGTCGATCGTCGAGCTGTCGGCGCTCCTGGGGAAGAAGTCGTCGGAGATGTACCCGGCGGACCGCGAGAACATGTACCGGCTGCAGGGCGAGGTGAGCGACCTCGAGGTCGCCCGCGCCGCGAGCGAGGCGGTGCTCGGCAAGCTGGTGCTCACGTTCGCGTCGGCCACCGAGGAGGCGCGCCGCCAGCTCCTGTCGCTCACGCGCGGCCACAAGGACTGGACCGTCCGCGCCATGGGCGCGCGCGTCGCGGCGACGTTCCCCGACGAGACCGCGGCGAAGGCCGTGCTCGCCGAGGCGCTCGGCGCGAGCCAGGACCCCCGCGTGAAGTCGATCGCCCTCGACGCGCTGCAGAAGGCGACCGGCTCCGGCTGGCAGGACCTCGTCGTCGCGCGCATCGAGGACCCGGACTGGGGCGTGCAGGTGCTCGCCGCGCGGATCGCGGGCGAGCGCCAGATCGGGAAGGCGATCCCCGTCCTCATCAAGGCCCTCGTGAAGGCCTCGCCGCGGGTCACCGAGGAGGTGGGCAAGGCGCTGCGGACGTTGACCGGCCAGAGCATCGAGGCCTACCCCGAGCCCTGGGCGAAGTGGTGGGAGGCCAACCGCAGCAAGTGGGGCGAGGACGGCCGCCCGCTGCAGCCCGTGAGCGGCGCCCCGAAGCAGAGCGACATCGACTTCTACGGGCTCAAGGTGAAGTCGGACAAGGTGCTGTTCGTCATCGACATCAGCGGGTCGATGAAGGCGGAGAAGAAGGCGCCGACGCCCACGGAGCCCCCGCGCCGGGGCGCGACGACGGGCGACGACCCGAAGGCCCCCGAGCCGCCCCCGCAGAAGTTCTCGGGCCCCAAGATCGAGATCGCGAAGCAGGAGCTGCGCCGCGCGGTGAAGGCGCTGCCGAAGGCGGCGACGTTCAACATCATCGCCTTCAACCACGGCGTCCAGCAGTGGCAGCCGAAGATGCTGGAGGCGACGGAGGCCAACAAGGAGCAGGCGTACGCCTGGATCCGCGACATGGCCCCGGCGGGGAGCACGTACATCGACGGCGCGCTGCGCCTCGGCTTCAAGATGGCGGGGATGGGGGCCTACGACAAGGCGTACCCCGGCGTCGCGGTGGACACGATCATCCTGCTCTCGGACGGCGCGCCGACCGACAACGCGTTCCCCGAGAGCAAGGACATGGACCCGAAGGAGATCCTCGCGCACGTGCGCGAGTGGAACCCGCAGAAGCGGATCGTCATCCACTGCGTCGGCATCGACAACGTGGTCCAGGGCATCGAGTTCATGAAGAAGCTCGCGGCCGAGAACGGGGGCACGTACGTCGACGGCTGACGCCCCCGACCCCGCGCCGCCGCCCGCGCCGGCCCCCGGGCCCGCGTCGGTCGCGCCCGGGTACTTCCCCGCCTTTCGCGTCGGGGGGATCGACGTCCGGTTCCACACGCTCGCGCTGCCGCTGCTCGGGCTCGTCGCGTACTCCCTCGAGGACGGCGACGTCGGGCGCGCCGGCTGGCGGTTCGCGGGCTTCGTCTCGATGTTGCTCGCGGTGCTCGTCCACGAGCTCTCGCACGGGTTCGTCGCGCGCCGGCGGGGCCTGCGCGTCTTCGACGTCCGCGTCCACGCCGTCGGCGGGGCCGCGCGGATCGAGCGGCCGCCGGCCGTGCTCTGGACGCCGCGCGACGAGTGGGTCCCCGCGCTCGCGGGGCCGCTCGGCAACCTCCTCACGGCGGTCGTCGCGTGGGGCGTCGTGGTCGCCCTGGCGTACCCCCTCCCGCCCCTGCGGTTCGGCTCGCCGGCGTGGGGGCGCGACCCCGTCGCGGCGTTCCTCTCGGCGAACGTGGTGCTCGGGGTCAGCAACCTGGTGCCCGCGTTCCCGTCGGACGGCGGGCGCATCCTCCGCGCGCTCCTCGCCGCGCGGATGTCGTACCGCGCGGCGACCTACACGGCCGTCGCGGTGGGGGGCGTGGTGATCGTCGTCGCCGCGGCGCTGCTGATGCGGGCCTCGGGCCCGCGCGCGCTGGCGCCCCTCGTGATCGCGGTCGTCCTGCTCGGCATGTACGGCTGGGCCGAGCTGCAGTCGCTCCGCCCCCGCGAGCTGCAGGCCGCGTTCCACCGGTTCGTCGCGGCGCGGGCCGGCGACCTGCCGATCCTCGCGACGTTGCCGCGCGACGCGCGGGGCCTGCCGCTCCCCGACCCCGCGGTGCTCGGCCGCCCCGACGTCCAGCCGGTGTTCCTGGCCGCGCTCGGGATCCCGCCGCCCCCGCCGTCCGCGGGCGAGCCGGCCGCGCCGTCGTCGTCCCCGCCCCCGGGGATGCCGCCCGCGGCGCCGGGCGCGCCGTAGGGGATACTCCGGTGCGGGCGCGCCCGCCCTTCTCGAGGTCCCGATGCCCTTCGCCGCGCCGGCCCGAATGCTCCGCGTCGCCGTGCCCCTCGCCGTCCTCGCCG